>CALDSM010000334.1 GCA_937923585.1 uncultured bacterium | reverse complement strand
GGCCGCACTGATCATGGCCGCGATGAACTGTTCGCCGTACACCCCGTTGTCGCAGTGGGCCACCACCCCGTCGCGCCGGGCGTATTCGGCGGCCAGTTTGGGGTTGTCGGGACAGATCAGCCCCCAAATTTCCCCCTTCATCTGGCCGCCAATGGCCTCGCCAATGGGATGCCGGCCCGATTCGGGCGGCTCAATGCCGGAGCGCATGCGCTCCAGCGCCAACCCCTCGGCCAGAACCTTGTCAATCGCCGGCAGCCATGCGCACCATTCCCTGCCCAGTTGTCTGCAGGAGAGGTCAGGGCCGTACTTCTCCAGCGTGTTCAGTCCGACAATCTGGTACGAGGTGTCGTCGTCCGGACCAAAGCCTTTGCGTGGTTCGCGCGAGAGCCAGTCGAACGCCAGACCCAGATGATTGTCGTCCGCGGTCCAGCGGGCTTCAAGCGTGATGACCAGCGTGTCGCCTGGTTTGAGGTTCAACTCTTTGGCTTCGGCCTGGCGCAACCGCAACCATGCCCGGTCGGCAGGACAGGCGTACTGGGCGCTGCCGTCCTGCTGCCAGGCCACCGCGCCTGAAGCCACCCAGCGTTCGCCGTTGCTGGGAATGTCCGCCTTGGGCTCCATAATGCATAGGCTGCGCACCGCGAGACCGACGGGATAGGTGGTGAACTCGGGGCTCAACCCGATGATGGGCGCGGCATAGGCCTTGGCCGTGTCATGGGCGGGCACGGTCACACGGAATTCCAACGCGTGCCATTCTCCGTCCTTCGGCACTTCCAGCGATTGCACCTGTCCGGACCAGCCGACCTGCCCGTTCTCGAAGTAGCCCAGGTAGCCGGTAATCTGGGGATAGGTGCTCTCAATGCGCGTGTAGGGCCAGCCCTCGATCGGCATCCCCAGCGCTCCGCCGATGCACTTGCCCAGCCACGCCCCCCGCACCTTGTCAAAGTAAACGTCATCGGAAAGCGGTGTGGCGGCATGGACAGCACCGGCAAGAAGAACCAGCGCCAATACCACCCAGGCAATCCGTATAAAGCGGTACAGCATCTTGTAGACGCTCCTCATGTCCCTGTTGGTCCGTGTCGGTCCGTGCATGTCTGCGTCAGGCAAGAGGACGGACCTTGTGCGCTTATTCAAACCCGATCGAAAACATCCGGTCCAGATCGTAGTTGCTGTAGGCGCGGAAACCAATGAGAGTCGTGGTCTTCTCGATGCCCTCCAGCTTGCGCAGGTGGTTGGTGACGAGGTCGGAAAGCTGCTCGTTTTCCTTGACGCGCACGATGATGGCGAGGTCCCACTCCCCCGCTATCGAGTACACCTCGGCCACGCCGGGGATGCCCAGGAGGGTTTGGGCGGCCTCGTCAATCGAAGCGCGCTTCACATTTGCCAGAATAATCGCCGTGACCATGTTTCTTCTCCGTTATGTTCGAGTTCGCCCCAACGGACGCGCCCGAGTTCATTGTTGAATGCCGTTGGCACGCAATTCAAGGAAACAGGGTAAATCGGCTTGAATCGGGCGCGCGGGCGTTCCATAGCCGATCCGAAGACTTTCGGTTAGCGGTAAGATGCACGGAATCTGCAATAATGACTTGCCCTTCCGTCATTCCCGCGAAAGCGGGAATCCAGATCTTCTGGCGAGAACCCTGGGTCCCCGCTTTCGCGGGGATGACGGAGAAGGTGGATGTACGACAGAACCAAGAGGCGTCGCACAGGTTTCGGGACAGGTTCCAGTGTGTTCTGATCCGGCCTGCACGGCCGTTGTGATGGAACGAGGAGAAGCGATACATGCAGGCGATGGGACTAGGCTCTGCGGTGTTCCTAATGTCGGTGTTCGCGATGGCGGCGGATTTCGACGTGCTTCTGCTGCAAAGCAAGGACGCACCCGAAAACACGTTCTGGCTGCACAAACTGGACCCGACCAAGATGACCATCGGCAAGGGCGCGCCGCAGCCGGACCGCAATCTTTCGGGCAAACCCATCACGCTGAAAGGCGTGGTGTATCCCCACGGACTGGGTGTCCATGCGGAGAGCGAGGTGGGCATTGGCCTCAGGGGGGGGGCGGCGCGCTTTGTGGCGATGGTCGGGGTGGATGGCGAAACCCAGGGCGGGGGATCGGTGCGTTTCCAGATTTGGGTGGACGACCGAGACGTGTTCGATTCGGGGGTGCTGCGGG
>CALDSM010000333.1 GCA_937923585.1 uncultured bacterium | reverse complement strand
ACCACCGAGATCTACACTCTTTCCCTACACGACGCTCTTCCGATCTTAGGTGCCGCCCCACGTGTAGAACGGCGCGCCCCCGGCTCCGACGAGATACTGGTGCATCCAGTTGCCCGAGGCGTCCTGCACGCGGGCGTGGTTGTAGAGGTGGTCATGGCCGCAGAAATAGACGCGGCACCCGGCCGCGCCCATGCTGTTCCAGAAGGCATTGCGCTCGGCGAGATTATCGTCCAGGCAGTCGGCATGATACACGGCATAGGCCGGGTAGTGGCCCATGACGAAGATGTGGGGCTGGGTGTTTGCGGCCAGCACCGGGTCAAGCCAGGTCTGGTTGACAGCCAGTTTGGACGCCAACCGGTCCATCGCCACGAACAGGGCGGTCTTGTGGTTGACGTAATAGGTTACCTCTGAACCGCCGGGGCCGTTTGCGGGAAGCGCGCGGCTGCCCGTGAAAGCTGCGTTCCATGCGTTGATGTCCGAATCATGGTTGCCCCGGGTGGGATAGACCCCGATGCCTGCCTGCAGGAGCGGGTCCATGAAGAGCGTGGCCCAGTGCTCCAACTGCGTCTGGGTGCCGCTGTAGACCAAGTCTCCGCCGACCATGACCAGGTCTATGTTTTCCGCCAGCAGCTGGTCGCGCATTTCGGTCGCGACAGTGTCATTGACCGGGGCCGAACTGCTGGTGCCGCGCATATCGCCCAATTCGACGAAGCGAAAGGCGGTGTCCGCCGGGGCCGGGCAGGCCGCAAGGAGAAACAGTGCGAGTTGAAAGAGGGGGCGTTTTCTGAAAGGTGTCATGTCCGGTGCCTCACGGTTGCGCGGTTTGCATCGAACAGACCCTAACAGACCGCCTCCAGCCTGTCAACGGGAATAACCACGTAGTTCGCGCAAGCGGTGACCGGCGCCGCGTATTTCGGCGGCTTTCGCAATAAATGACAAAAGGCCCCATGCCTGCCGGGAGGCATGGAGCCCGACACACGTTTTGTTGGGCCGCCGGATAATGTTCCGGCGGCGCTGTCTCTTACTGCGCTCCCAGGCGGTGGCGAAGCGCTTCCAGCTCGTTGCGCAGTTCCCAGGGCATGCGCGGGCCGAGGCTGTCAAAAAACATCTCGATGTCCGAAGCCTCGGCTTTCCATGCGTCCACATCCACTTTCAGCAGCTCTTCCATGACACCCGGTGCCAAGTCAAGGCCGGTCATGTCAAGCGCGTCCGGCGTGGGAATGTAGCCGATGGGGGTTTCCTGGGCCTTGCCCTCGCCGCGCGCCCGCTCCAGTATCCATTCCAGCACGCGCAGGTTCTCGCCGTAGCCCGGCCAGAGGAACTTGTTGTTTTTGTCCTTGCGGAACCAGTTGACGTGGAACACCTTGGGGGCGTTGGGGGTGGCCCGGCCGACGTTGATCCAATGTTTGAAGTAGTCGGCCATGTTGTAGCCGCAGAAGGGCAGCATGGCAAAGGGGTCGCGGCGCACTTCGCCCTGCGCGCCGTACTGTGCCGAGGTGCGCTCGGACGCCATGCCGGCACCGACGAACACGCCGTGGTTCCACGAGGTGGACTCGTACACCAGCGGCGCCAGGTGTTCGCGACGGCCGCCGAATATGAAGGCCGAAATGGGCACGCCGTGGTGGTGCTCCACCCGGAACGAGGCGCTCGGGCACTGCCTGAAGGGTGCGGTGAAACGGCTGTTTGCGTGCGCGCCGGCGACGGCTTTGCCGTTCGCGTCCCTGGTGTCCTTTGACCACGGGCGGCCGAGCCAGTCCAGTGCGTCCGCGGGCGGCTCGCCGTCGCCCTCCTCCCACCACACCGTGCCGTCCCTGCCCAGCACCACGTTGGTGAATATGGTGTTCTTCTGCACCGTTTCCATGCAGTTGGGGTTGGTTCTGGAATTGGTGCCCGGCGCCACGCCGAAGAAGCCCGCCTCCGGATTAATCGCCCACAGCCTGCCGTCCGTGTCGGGGCGAATCCATGCGATGTCGTCGCCCACGGTCCAGATCCGGTAGCCCTTGCTGCGCAGGCCCTCGGGCGGGATCAGCATGGCCAGATTCGTCTTGCCGCAGGCGCTCGGGAAAGCCGCGGCAACATATTCCGTGCGCCCGTTGGGCGCCTCAATGCCGAGAATGAGCATGTGCTCGGCGAGCCAGCCCTCCTGGCGGGCCATCCAGCTTGCGATGCGCAGGGCCAGGCACTTCTTGCCCAGCAGCACGTTTCCGCCGTAGCCGGAATTCACCGACCAGATGGTGTTGTCCTCGGGGAAATGCAGGATTCGGCGCTTCTCGGGGTCCAGCGTCGCCTTGCTGTGCAGGCAGCGGGTGAAATCGCTGCTCTGGCCCAGCACGTCCAGCACCGGCTTGCCGATGCGGCACATGATGCCCATGTTCAGCACCACGTAGATGCTGTCGGTCAGTTCGATGCCGATTTTGCTGAAAGGCGAGCCGACCGGGCCCATGGAGAACGGCACCACGTACATGGTGCGGCCGCGCATTGAGGCGCGGAAGAAGTTTGCCGCCTCGGTGTAGGCCTCTTCCGGGGCCTTCCAGTTGTTCGTGGCGCCGGCGTCCTTCTCGTTGCGGCAGCAGATGAAGGTCTTGTCCTCCACCCGGGCCACGTCCTGCGGGTGCGTCCGGTGGTAATAGCACCCCGGGTATTTCTCCTGGTTGAGCTTGATGATTTCGCCGGTGGCGCATGCCTCCGCAATGAGCGCCTCGCGCTGCGCCTCGCTCCCGTCAATCCAGGTCACCTGGTCCGGCAGGCACAGGGCCGCCATTTCGTCCACCCAGGCTGTCAGCAGGCGGTTGGTGGTCAACGCTCCGTTTCCGTTGGACATGTCCGAGTCCTCCATAATCCGCCTGCGGCGGACTGGCTGGTCATCATCCCGCGAACTGCGGCCCCACATCGGCCGCGTGCGCCGGATATGACAAAAAAGGCCGGATATCGCCCTTGGGGCAATTATCCAGCCTTCACTTCCGGTGTCGCACCCCAAAGGGGCCCGCCCGGACTTGAATAACTTCTGTGGCGGCTGAACAAATAGACGGATTCTGGGAAAGCCCGTGAAGAACTGCATGGCACCCGGCGGAAGCCTTCCCGTTAAGAACGATCCTGCCGTCTGCAGCACAGCCGCTTGCAGTTCACAGCGAAATTATGGCAAATCGAACGGCAAACAGTCAACTTGACGTTTTCAGGCGCGGATTAGTCTGGGCCGGTCATTTGTTGGTACAATGGGTACAGGGTTTAGCAGACTGCCAACAACTGGCACCCCGCACAGGCCGGGTTTTCTTCCCAGAAAGACCTGCGCGGGCATTCACTGGACGGGACCACCGGGCGGAATGCGTGTCCGTTTCGATGAGAATTTGCCCGGCAGGCCAATCCGCCCGGCCCGGACAGGCAGGGACCGATGAACATGATACAGCCATTCGATACCATTCCATTTGACGTCGAACGCATTGAGGCGGCGCTTGCCGCCGGCGAAACGGACCCGGCGCGGGTGCGCGAAGTGCTTGCCAAGGCCTTGGAACTCAAGGGCTTGAACGAGGGCGACGTGGCCGCGCTGACCACCGTGCGCGACCCCGGACTGCTGGAGGAAATCTTCGCGGCGGCCCGGCGCGTGAAAGAGGAAATCTACGGGAAGCGGCTGGTGCTGTTCGCGCCCATGTACGTGTCGAACCTGTGCAACAACGAGTGCCTGTACTGCGCCTTTCGCCAGACCAACACCGAGGTGGTGCGCCGCGCGCTGACGCAGGAGGAGGTGGCCCGCGAAACGCGCGTCCTCATAGACCAGGGCCACAAGCGGGTGCTGCTGGTGGCGGGCGAATCGTACCCGGAGGAGGAGGGGCTGTCCTACGTCTTCAAATGCATCGAGACGATCTACTCGGTGAAGCACGGCAACGGCGAGGTGCGCCGGGTCAATGTGAACCTTGCCCCGCTGAAGGTGGACGAGTTCAGGGAACTGAAGAAGACGGGCATCGGAACGTTCCAGCTTTTCCAGGAGACGTACCACCGTCCGACCTACGCGCGCGTGCATCTGGCCGGCCGCAAGAGCGACTACGACTGGCGCGTGACGGCGATGGACCGCGCCATGGAGGCGGGCATAGACGATGTGGGCATGGGCGTGCTCTTCGGACTGTACGACTGGCGTTTCGAGGTGCTGTCGCTGATGCAGCATGTGGCCCACCTGGAGCGGCGTTTCGGCGTGGGCTGCCACACGATCAGCGTGCCCCGCATTGAGCCGGCCGTCGGCTCCGACATGTCCACCCATCCGCCGCACGCGGTGTCCGACGACGACTTCCGCAAGGTCGTCGCCATTTTCCGGCTGGCCGTGCCCTACACGGGAATCATCATGTCCACCCGCGAAACGGCCGAGATGCGGCGGGACACGCTGGCGCTGGGCGTGTCGCAGATCTCGGCGGGCAGCCGCACCAATCCCGGCGGCTACGAGGACGAGGAGCATTTCGACACGAGCCAGTTTCAGGTGGGCGACCACCGCCCGCTCGACGAGGTGGTGCGGGACATTTCGGAAATGGATTACATTCCGTCGTTCTGCACCGGCTGCTACCGGATGGGCCGCACCGGCGAGGATTTCATGGACCTGGCCAAACCGGGACTGATAAAGAGTTACTGCGGCGTGAACGCGCTGAGCACCTTTGTGGAATTTCTGGAGAACTACGCATCGCCGGAGACCCGCGCCGCGGGCGAAGCCTGCATCGCCCGGACGCTTGCAGGCATGCCCGAAAGTCTGCGCAGCCGTGCGCAGGGGCTGATGGACCGGGTCCGCAGCGGCGAGCGTGACGTGTACGTGTGAGCATCCGTCCGGTCCGGCGGACCGGACGACAACCACCGAGGAGGAGGCTGACGATGGACAAACACCTTATTCTGGGCGTACACATCCACAACCGGGGCGAGAACGCGGTGCGCGTGCAGCAACTGCTGACCGAATACGGCTGCAACATAAAGACGCGCCTCGGCCTGCATGAGGTGGGCGACGGCAGGTGCTCCACCGGCGGCGTGCTCCTGCTTGAACTGGTCGGCGATGGGGAGCACTGCGCCGAACTCGGCGCCAAGCTCGGCGTCATTGCGGGCGTGGAAGTGCAGAAGATGGAATTTGGGCACGACTGAGCAGCCAATTGCGAATTGGGAATTGAGAACAAAACCCAGAACCCGCGCCTGTCTTAAGTCCCCCTTTGAAGGGGGATTTAGGGGGATGTGGAACATGCACTGGGATTTCATGTGAGCACCGACACTGACAGCCCACACCCCACCCGCCGCGAGCAGGACCTGCTCGGCGCACGGGACGTCCCGCGCGACGCCCTTTACGGCGTGCACACGCTGCGCGCCATGGAGAATTTCCCGCTGGCCGGGCGTCCGCCGCATGCCGGTCTCTTCCATGCATTTGGTGACGTGAAACTCGCTTGCGCGCGGGTAAACCGCGACCTGGGCTGCTGGGCCGATGCGCCGGACAAGGCAGACGCCATCTGCCGCGCCGCCGCCGAACTCAGCGCTGGTCTGCTGGACCGGTGGAACGTGACCGACGCATTGCAGGGCGGCGCGGGCACCAGCACCAATATGAACTTGAATGAGGTGATTGCCAACCGCGCGCTGCAGCTGCTGGGCGCGGCGCCGGGACAGTACAGCCTCGTTTCCCCGCTCGACGACATCAACCTGCACCAGTCCACCAACGACACCTATCCCACGGCGCTGCGGCTGGCCGCGATTCGCGGGCTCAAGCCGCTCGAAGACGCACTGGTCGCGCTGCAGGAGGCGTTTCAGGCGAAGGAGCAGGCCTTCGCGCACGTCGTCAAGATGGGCCGCACCGAACTGCAGGACGCGGTGCTGATCACGCTGGGCCGCGAAATGGGCGCCTATGCCGAGGCCTTTGCGCGCGACCGATGGCGCATCTACAAGTGCGAGGAGCGGCTGCGCGTGGTGAACCTCGGCGGCACCGCCATCGGCACGGGCTACGCCGCGCCGCGGCAGTACATTTTCCGCGTGACGGAAGTGCTGCGTGAGATCACCGGCATCGGCTTCGCCCGCGCGGAGAACCTTGTCGAGGCGACGCAGAACGCCGATGTCTTCGTCGAGGTGATGGGCATGCTCAAGGCCTGCGCTGCGTCGCTCATCAAGGTGGCCACCGACCTGCGACTGCTCTCCTCCGGACCCGACGCGGGATTCGGCGAAATCAGGCTGCCGCAGCGTCAGGCGGGCTCTTCCATCATGCCGGGCAAGGTGAATCCCGTGATCCCCGAGGCGGCCACGCAGGCGGCCATGCTCGTCATGGGCCATGACCAGGTGGTCGCCCATGCGGTATCGCGCGGCGACCTGGAGCTGAACGCGTTCATGCCGCTCATCGCGGACTGCCTGCTGCACAGTTGCGACCTGCTCGCGCGGGCCTGCACGCTGCTGCGCACGCACTGCGTGGAGGGCATTGCGGCAAACGGGGCCCAATGCCGCACCCGCATTGACGGCTCGACGGCGATGGCCACGGCGATGGTTGCCTTGCTCGGTTATGACGCCGCGTCGAAGCTGTCCCGCGAGGCGGTCGCCGCCGGACGGACCGTGCGCGAAATGGTGCTCGAAAAGGGACTCTTGACCGCCAAGCAGTTTGACGAACTTACCACGGCCGAGGCGGTCTGCCGATTGGGCATGCCGGACGGTTTCCGCTGCCGCTGCGGCCACGGGGGCAACGATGCAGACGACGCCTAAATCCATGCGGCTGCACATCGGCCTCTTCGGCCGGCGCAACGTGGGCAAATCGAGCCTGCTCAACGCCATCACACGCCAGCAGGTGTCCATCGTCTCCGAACACGCCGGGACCACCACGGACCCCGTCGAGAAACCCATGGAGCTGCTGCCCCTCGGACCGGTGTTGTTCATAGACACGGCGGGGGTGGATGACGCGGGCGCGCTCGGGACGCTGCGCGTCGAGAAAACGCGCACGGTCTTTGACCGCACCGACCTTGGTGTCATCGTCACCGAACCGGACGGCTGGGGCGCGTTTGAGGAGGAACTGCTGGCCGAGTTGAAACAGCGCGAAACGCCGGTGGTGGTGGCTTTCAACAAGTGCGACCTGGGCGAGCCGCCGGCCGCGCTGGTGGACACGCTGAAGGAGAAGAACGTGGCCGTGGTGCGCACGGCCGCGTGCGACGGCGTCGGCGTGCTCGATTTCCGGCAGGCGCTGCTGGACAGCGCGCCCGCCGACTTCATCGAGAATCCGGCGATTCTGGCGGACCTGGTCGGCCCCGGTGAAATGGCCGTGCTGGTGGTGCCCATAGACAAGGAGGCGCCCAAGGGACGGCTTATCCTTCCGCAGGTGCAGTCCATACGCGACCTGCTCGACGGCGACGCGTACTGCATGGTGGTGAAGGAGCGTGAACTGCGCGACGCGCTGGACCGGCTCAATCGTCCGCCCAAACTGGTCGTCACTGATTCACAGGCTTTTCTCAAGGTCGCGGCCGACGTGCCGCCCGGCGTGCCCATGACGGGGTTCTCGGTGCTGTTCGCGCGTTACCGCGGCGACCTGGTTACGCAGGTGTTGGGCGCGCGGGCCATTGAGTCGCTGCGTCCCGGCGACCGCGTGCTCATTGCCGAGTCGTGCAGCCACCACCCCATCGCCGACGATATCGGCCGCGTGAAGATTCCCCGCTGGCTCACGCAGTACGTGGGCGGTAAAATCGAGTTTGTGCATGTGCAGGGCCACGATTTTCCCGAAGACTTGGCGCAATACAAGCTCGTGGTGCATTGTGGCGGCTGCACGACCAACCGCCGCTCCATGCTGAGC
>CALDSM010000332.1 GCA_937923585.1 uncultured bacterium | reverse complement strand
TCTGCCAGTCGCTGTTTCACGGCATCCCGCAGACGGGATGGGTGCCCGACGTGATTCACTGCAATGACTGGCACGGCGCGCCGATGGCCATCTACCTGAAGACACGGCACAAGAACGACCCCGTTTGGGGCCGGGTCACCTGCCTGTTCACCATTCACAATCTTGCGCATCAGGGCCGGTACAGTGCGGCGCTCTTTCCCGCCACCGGGTTCGACCCGGCGCTGCTGGCGCCGGAATGCCTGCTTTTCCATGGCGACATGAACTTCATGAAGGGTGCGATCCTGCTTGCGGACACGCTGAGCACGGTCAGCCCGCGCTATGCGAAGGAAATCCAGACCGCCGAATACGGCTGCGGCCTGGAACGTGAACTGGGCGCGCGGGCGTCCGACCTCTATGGTGTGCTCAACGGCGTTGATTACGGCGTTTGGAATCCCGCCGCCGACCCGCACATCGTGCGGCAGTACAGCCTCGAAGCCCCGCAGGGAAAGCAGGAGTGCAAGGCCTCGCTCCAGCGGGTCTTTGGCCTGCCGGTGAGCAACGCGCCGCTGTTCGGCGCGGTGAGCCGCCTCTTCTGGCAGAAGGGCTTTGATTTCGTGCTCGACGCCATGGACCGGCTCATGGCGCACGACGCGCAGTTCGTGCTGCTCGGCTCGGGCGATCCCTCCCTTGAAACGCATTTGAGCGGCTGCGCACAGCGCTATGCCGGCCGCGTTGGCGTCTACCTGGGATATGACGCGGCGCTTTCCCACAAGGTCGTCGCCGGAAGCGATTTCTTTGTCATGCCCTCGCGCTACGAGCCCTGCGGCCTGGCGCAGATGTACGCGCTGGCTTACGGGACCGCGCCCATCGTGCGCCGCACCGGCGGGCTGGCCGACACGGTCACCGACGCGACCCCGGCCAACCTGCGCCGCAACACGGCCACGGGACTCTCCTTCGTTCCCAAGACCGCCGCGGCGCTGGCCCGGGCCTATGACCGCGCCGTGGCGCTCCATGCCGACCCGAAGGCGATGCAGCAGGTGCGCCAGGCCGGGATGTCGCGCGATTTCTCCTGGGACCGCTCCTGTGAAGACTACGAGGCGCTCTACCGAAAGACCATGGGCAAGGTGTCGTAAGCATGGCCGGACTTGAACTCATCACCCGCGATCCCGGCGTGACCGAGCGGCTGGGCTGCGCGTTGGCCGAACTGCTGCCCACCGGCACGGTCGTGGCGCTCTTCGGCGACCTGGCCACGGGCAAGACCTGTCTCGTGCGCGGCATGGCAACGCACTATGCGGGCGCCGCGCCCGTACACAGCCCCACCTTCACGCTTGTCAACCAGTACGGCGCCGATCCGGCGCTGTATCACCTCGATCTCTACCGGCTCGGCGGTCCCGAGGAACTGGCCGACCTGGGCTACGAGGAACTCTTTGAGCCGGAGGGCGTGTGCGTGGTGGAATGGGCCGAGCGCGCCGGCCTGCTGTTGCCGCCAAAGCGTCTGGAAGTGCATCTGTCCCACGAAGGCGGCGACGCGCGCCGGCTGGCCTTCGATGACCGGGGTGTCATGCCTATGGGGTGGGAGCGGGCGCTATCGGAGGCTCTTTCCAAATCCTGAGCGGAAGACAGCAGGTTCCGTTCCCCCATTCCTCCCATTTCCCCGCCGTGGCGTTGCTCTGCGCGAAGCAGCGCTTTCCCTACCGCCGCAGGCGGCTTGGACGAGGCTGGAACCGCTCCACGTTTTCCGGTTCGGGCGGCGGCGCAGCCGCGGTGACGGTTTCGGGGTCGGGACCGAGCGCGGCGAGGATGGCCTGCGCCTCGGCTGCGACGCGGTCAAGCAGCTCGCGGTGCTCCAGCCGGTAGGTGGGCTTGCCCTCGGTGGTGATTTCGTAGGTAAGCCGTTTCCGCGCGCCTTTCACCTTCATGTGCTCGCCGTGCAGCAGCGTCTTGATGCGCAGAATGATGTCCATGTCCTCGCGCACATAATAGCGGCGGTTGGTGCGCGTGCGCTTGGGGCGGAGCTGGCTGAACCGCTCCTCCCACTGTCGAAGCAGGTGCTGCGGCACCTTTAGCAGTTCGCTGACCTCTCCGATGGAATAGCGGCGGTTGGGCGCGTGGTCGCTGGGTATGACGGGATGCTCGTTGCTCATGGTTCAGTTCCGCTTGCCGTCAGCCTTTCTCGGGCGTTCCGGCGCCGGTCCAGACGGTCAGGTTGGTCAGATTGCGCTTCTCCCGCTGGAAGAGGCTGGCCACAGCATACCCCACGATGAACATGACGATGTTGCCCACGATGCCCGTGTAGTAGGAATGGAACGGATTGGCCAGAATCTTGGCCGCCGATTCCGACACTCCCACGCCCGTGTACAACGCCGCCGTAATGACCTTCGCCTCAACCAGCGTGATGTACACACTGAAAAAGACCGTGCACACAATCGCGACGAAGACCGTCTTCCCGTTGCCGCGCGTGGTCAGGAAGCCCAGTGCGTAGAGGCCAAAAAGCCCGCCGGCCACAATCGCGGCCATCTTTGTCCCCAAATCCTGAAGTGTGAGCGTGTTCATCTCCAGGAACAGCGCGGCGCCGCCCATCATGATCAGCGCGCTCGCCCCGGACACCAGGCGTGCCGCCCAAACGTAGTGCCGCTCCGAACCGTTCTTCACCATGTGTCTTCGATAGATGTCCGTGATGGTCACCGCCGAGATGGCGTTGACGCTCGAAGACGACGCGGACATGGCGGCGGCAAACACGCCCGTGATAACCAGCCCCTTGACGCCCGTGGGCAGGTGGTTCACGCAGAAGAACGGCAGAATGGCCTCCGCCTTGAACCCGTTCGTGCCGGTCAGAATAGCCGTGGCCGTCGGATCGGGATGCTGCTTGAAGAACACATAGAGCGCCGTGCCCAGGAACATGAAGAAGGTCCACGTGGGCACGCTGCAGAAGCAGCATATCCAGATGGCCTTGGTCGCCTCCCGGGGGTTCTTGGCCGACGCGTACTTCTGGATCACGTTCTGGTTGCTGCTGTATTCGTACAGCCAGTTGACCAGCCCGACCATCAGGATCAGAATGACCGACTTCTGCTGGATCGAAAACCACGGCGACGGGTCAATCTTTCCGGTCGCCGGATTCAAGTCGCCCAACTGGAATTTGCCGTCGGCGAAGGCCGTGCGAAGCACTTCGGGGATGCCGCCGTTGATGCCCTTCAGCACCGTGTAGATGCACAGAAACGCGCCCAGCCACAGCAGAAAGGTCTGAAAGAACTGCGTCCACACGACCGCCTTGATGCCGCCGCTGGCGGTGTAAATTCCAATGACCACGCCGCCGATCAGGATGCACATGTACGGGGTCGCGCCGGTCATCTGCTGGAACAGCATCGAGATGAGGTACAGAATTGTGGCAATGCGCAGGACCTGTCCGAGCAGGAAGGCGAGCGCCGCATAGAGCCGCACGCCCGGCCCAAAACGCTCCTCAAGGTACTCGAACGCCGAGGTGCACCGCGCCTTGCGGAAGTAGGGCAGAAAGACTTTGGAGGCGATGAAGATTCCTATCGGCAGCATGAACGCCGGCAGCAGCCGCAGATAGGCCGTCTTGTAGGCATCGGCCGGATAGGCCATCACCGTCATGGAACTGATGGAGGTGGCGAACATGGCCAGCCCCAGCAGCCACGCCGGAAACTCCCGGTTCCCGAGGAAGAAAGTGTCCGTGGACTTGTTCACCCGCGCAAAGATGGGCCCCATGGCGGCCAGCAGGCAGAAGTACGTAATCAAGATGCCCCAGTCAAGCGTGCCGAAATGACCCATGTGCCGCCTCTCCATCCGCGTCGCGAACCCGCCCGGCGGAGGCACGGCGCCTCCGCAACCGGTGTGGTCCGGCCGTCCACTTTATCAGCAGGCGGGCACGGCGGTCAATCGCATAGCGTGCGGCGGAATCCCAAAAAGCCGGAGGATTCCCGAACCCCGGGCAAGTCGCCCGGCAGCGGCCGATATGGTATGCTAGCCGCGGCTTGACGAGAAAGGCCGTCCATGAAGCACGAACTGAAATCCGACTCCCTGGTCTCGGTGGTCGCGCCCATCTACAACGAGGCGGAGAACATTGACGCCTTTGTGGGCGAGGTGTACCAGGCGCTTCTCGAACTGTCCCTTCCCTGCCCGTTTGAGATGGTCCTGTGCGACGACGGCAGCCACGACGGCAGCGGCGAGAAACTGGACGAGTGGGCCGCGCGAAACCCGGATCAGGTCCGCATCCTCCATCTCGCGCGCAATTTCGGCCATCCCGCCGCACTGTCCGCGTGCATTGAGCACGCCCGCGGCGACGTAGTCGTTGTGATGGACGGGGACATGCAGGATGATCCCGCCGCCTTCCGCCTGTTCATCGAGAAGTGGCGCGAGGGCCATGATGTCGTCTATGCCATACGCACCTCCCGCGAGGAAAACGCCCTGCTCCGGCTGCTCTACTGGACCTTCTACCGCCTGCTCAAATGGATGGCCCGGGTGGACATGCCACTCGACGCGGGCAATTTCGGACTCATGGACCGGCGCGTGGTGGACTGTCTCCGCCGGATGCCGGAACGCCACATCTACCTGCCGGGGCTCCGCGCATGGGTCGGCTTCAGCCAGGCGGGGGTCAGCGTGCGCAGGCGCCCCCGCTATGACCGCAAGAGCCGCGTCCGGCTGTTCGGGCTGTTCGGACTTGCCATGAACGCCCTGTTTTCCTTCTCCAACGTCCCGCTGTTTGTCTTTCGCATTGCGGGCCTGATGGTCATTGTCCCCAGCGGTTTTCTGGTGCTTTCCGCGGTGGCGCGCAAATTCATGTGGGGCGCCGCTTTCTCCCCCTCGGCCAACCTTATGGTGACCATCCTGTTCTTCCTTGGCGTCAACCTGCTGGGCCTGGGGGTCCTCGGTGAATACCTTCTGCGCATCTACGAGGAGGTGAAGGGCCGCCCGAAGTACATCATTGACCGGATTACCGAAGGCAGAACGTCCCGGCAGGGCTGCGCCGGTCCGCGCGAAGAACTCTGAACCCGCCCCGCTCCCCTCTTGCCGGCGGATTTCATCCCTGTGCTATACTGCGTCCCATGAAATCTGTGAGGCTCTTTCTCGTCAACGTGGGCTTGCGCACGTTCTCTAATTTTTGGGTGGTGCCCCCCATGGGTGTGCTGTCCCTGGCCGCCTACCTTCGGCAGAAGTTTCCCCTGGAAATTCGGGTCGTCAACCAGCGGCTCGAGAACTTTACCGCGGACGAAATTGCCCGTCAGGCCGCCGATTTTGGGGCCGATATCATCGGCTTGTCCGTCCTGACAACCACGGCCTGCCTTCTGCCTGAGATGACGTCGAAGATGAGAGCGGCACTGCCGAATGCCTTCATCGTTCTGGGCGGTCCGCATGTCTCCTCCTCGGGCGGGCTCGCGCTCGAGGGCATAGACGCCGACGCCGCCGTGTCCGGCGAGGGGGAGCGCCCGTTCGAGATGCTCCTGCGCGCAAAGTTCGAGGGGGACGGCGATCTCGGCGCCGTGCCGGGCCTCATCTGGCGCGACAAGGACGGGACGGTTGTTCAGAACGCGGGCGAGCCGCTGTTCGTCGAAGATCTCGACACGCTTCCCATGCCCGCCTATGACCTGATCAACCTGCCGGCCTACTGGCGCCGCCAGACGATCGTTCCCATGATTTACCGGCGCTACGCGGCGCTCGTGACGTCGCGCGGCTGCCCCTTCCACTGCATCTGGTGCCACAACATCTTTGGAAAGAGAATCCGCCACCATTCGCCCGAACGCATCGTCGAGGAAATGACCCTTCTCAACAGGCAGTACGGCGTCAAAGACTTCGAGATGCTCGATGACACGTTCAACTACCACGGGCGGCACGTGATCGAATTCTGTGAACTGCTTCAGCGGCGCAATCTCAAGTTCAAATGGGCGCTTCCAAACGGCGTCCGCGGCGATCTGCTCACCCGCGAGGTGATTGATGCGGTGGCCGATGCGGGCATGTACATGTGCATGTTCGCACTGGAATCCGGATCGCCGCGCATACAGCAATACACCCAGAAGAATCTAAACATCCCGCGTTTTCTCGAAAACTGCAAAATGGTGGCCGCCCGCCGCATATTCATTTCTTCGTGCTGCATGCTCGGATTTCCCACCGAGACCGAAGAGGAACTGCGGCAGACCATAGACATGGCCTGCGAGGCGGACTTCCACACGTCCTCGTTCTTCATTGTCACGCCCTATCCGGGCACACCCCTCTACGACATCGTGAAGCGGGACCACCCCGAGAAGCTGGAGAAGATAGACTTCGGCATGGCCAACTCGACGACCGTGCGGGTGAATCTTACCGACCTGCCCGACGAGGTGTTATACGGATACCAGCGGCAGGCCGCCCGCCGCTTCTTCCTCAATCCGCGCCGCATTGCGCGCATCGTCCGCGATCATCCGCAGCGGCTGGCCCTGCCCGCCTATCTGCCCATGTTCTGCTACCGCGCGCTGATGGGCGCGGCGGGAGGCAGCCACTGACACTTCTCCCGCGGGGCTCCCGGGAGGGCGTCCCGCCGGGGCGCTGGGAGTCTGCCCGCCCATGACTGACCCGAAAGACGGCATTGATCCTGACCGTTCACCGCGGATGCGTGAAACCCGCGAGCTCGCCTGGTGGCGCGGCTATCTCATAGACAATCCCCTGCGCGGGATCATCCACAGGCCCGGGGAAATGCTTGCCCCCTTTGTTGCTCCGGGCATGACCGTTATGGACATCGGCTGCGGCATGGGCCATTTTGCCGTTCCCATGGCCCGGATGGTGGGGGAGGCGGGGCGGGTGGTGGCCATCGAAACGCAGCAGGAGAAACTGGACGTTGTCATGAGGCGCGCCGCCCGCGCCGGCGTCGCTTCAAGAATTTCCCCCGTCAAATGCTCCCAAAACGATCTGGGAACCTCCGGGGCTGCGGACCTCGCATGGGCCTTCTACATTGTCCATGAAATTGCCGATCCCGCGCGCCTGCTGCGGCAGATTCACGCATGCCTGAAACCCGGCGGCGCACTCCTCATTGCCGAACCCAGTTTTGAGGTCAGCGCCCGGCAGTTCGACGAAACCATTGCCCTGGCCCGGACCGTTGGATTCAGCCCCGTCCGCAGGCCCGCCTTCCGCGTCTCCCGCGCGGTGCTCTTTGCGGCCGGAAACCCCGTGTCCTGACGCATTTCCGGTCGTCGCTCAGCCGCCCCGCTTTTCCGCATCCGGGCCGCGCCATTGGTGTTCCCGCATCCGGTGCCAAAAGCCGGACCGGCAGTTTTCCTCCTCCTTCTCCAGCAGCACGGTTGCGACACCCTCCTCCCAGTGAACGACACCGCCCCGCTTGAAGATGTAGCCGCTGATGCAGTGGGGAACCACAATACTGTCCGCATTGAGCGTGCAGCAATTGGTGTTAAGCGCGACCACAACCACTTCGGACGGGTACTTGTGAACATCCAGCCGCCGGCTGTTCGCCAAAACCAGGCGCAGCAGCACCGCCAGCAGGGGGAGGGTCCTGAGGGTGAGGCCGCCCGCCAGCACCGGGAGAAGCAGGAGCCCCCGGACCCACCGCTGTCTTGGAATGATGCGGCGCCACAGGTCCAGCATCCTGCCCATGCGGCGCGCATGGACAAAATCCGTAATGGGGCGCAGTTCCCCGGACCTGCGCAGAAAGACCATGAACTCACTCTTCAAACACAGATCAAATCCGGCCACATTCATAATCGCGTAGGCCAGTTTCTGCAGGGCAAAAAGTTCGCTCCGTCCGCACTTGCAGTAGTGGCGGAACAGAATGTCCATCATTTCGTCCGGCGAGATCATCATTTCGGGGGGCATGCGCACCCCGGAGCCGTTCCACGAAAAGCCCTCCGCGGACACCGCATGGATGCCCGGCTTGTCCTTCGTGTGCTCAAGGATGTGGTACAACTGATCGTCGTTGACGCCCTTGAAGATAGTGGGGGAGAGCAGCACCGATATCTCTTCGTCGCAGAGATTTTGGATGGCCTGCAGCTTGGACGCGACGTGGTTTTCGAGGCCCAGTTTCGCGGCGCCGTCGGCGGTCACCGACTCAAGGGAAAGACGCACTTCGTTGACCTTGTTTTCCTTAAGTTCCCGGCAATAGTCCTTGGAGGTCAGCAGCAGGCCGTTGGTCGCAAGCTGGACCGATATGTCCCGCCGGTCCGCCTCGCGGAAGAAGTCAAGCATGTTGGGATGAAGGGTCGGTTCGCCGCCCGAAAAGGAGAGCTTGCCGCGCTTGAAACGGTTTAGAACGTCCAGCAGGTCGTTCCAGTTCATGTCCTCCCACAGGATGTCCTCCGCCTCCCTGGCGCAGTCCACCGTGCAGTAGGGGCACCGCTGCTGGCATTGCAGCGTCGAGGTGATCCACGTGTGCATCTTCCGGCCCGGCGACGAGGTCTCATAGACCTCCGAATAGAACCGGTCCAGGTCCGCGTAATCCTCCCCGTGCTCGGAAAGCAGGTACTGGTACGCCCCGTGCTCGGGGCATTCGCGATGGATGTACGCCCTGCCCCCGGAGACCACGATGGCCCCCCCGACTTCCTTGGCGCATTTCGGACAGCGCGACATGGTCTTCCGGACTACCTGCATCAAACCAGCTCCTATGGGCGGCACGACATGTCCGGCCATTATAGCGCAAGAAGAAAGAGCAATGGCCAAATGCCTCAACCGCCCCGTGCTTCCCCTGGCGTCGGAATCAGCCTGCAAACATTCAAGAAGGGGAACCCCATGCCGTCAAAGTGCGTGCGGCACGGCGCCTGCTTGTCCCGAAAGATCGGAAGAGCACACGTCTGAACTCCAGTCACGATCAGAACTCGTATG
>CALDSM010000331.1 GCA_937923585.1 uncultured bacterium | reverse complement strand
ACGAGATCTGATCGTGACTGGAGTTCAGACGTGTGCTCTTCCGATCTTGGGCCGGGGCGCCGGGGGCTGGGGCGCCACCTCAGGGGCCGGCGGCGGTGCCGGTGCCTCTTCCACCGCGGGCTGCGGGGGAGGGGCGGCCTCGGGTGCCGGAGCCGCCTCGGGGGCCGGCGCTGCTTCGGTTACCGTTGGTTCCTGCCCGGAGGCCGGCATGACGACAAGCGCCGCAGCCACCAGGAAGAGTCCCGCCGTTCCAGCCAGAAATGTCTGTTTCATTCGCCTCATCATATGGCCTCTCTTCCGCCGTGGCCGCCGTAAACCGCCTGACGGGGCGGGTTGTGCCCGGTTAATCCAGGCGATAGGTAATGATTTTCGGCTTGCCATCCCGCATGATGCCAATTCGGAAAGAACTGGCAGTCTGATACTTTTGCACCATTTCCAGAATCTTTTGCTCGCTGTCAATCTGCTCATTGTTGACGGTTTGCAGAATGTCATTGTCCTGGAAACCCAGTTTCTGGGCCATCGGTACCTGAGAAATGTTTGGCGCCGTGACCCCGAGGACGTTGCCGTTGTCGTCCTTGGCGAGTTGCGGCTTCAGATTGGTCACCAAGTCCGAATAGTTCTTGTAGAGTTCCTGAACCATTTCGTCGCGCTTGAGGGTGACATGGTCCGACGGGGGTTCCGCCGGGGGCGCCGGGGCAGACGTGTTCTTTGTCACAGGGGCCGTCTCAAGTTCCGTCTCTTCCATCCGGAGCCGCTCGGTCTTGGGGGGATCAAAGCGCTTGTTGAGAATGTAAACCTCGCGCTTGGCGACCTTCTGCAGCGTGACATTGTCCATGATCTGGTCGCCGATTGCGTATCCACGGCCCCGGTCATTCGTGTCGAGATTCTCAATAAACGCGGTCGAGAACTTGCTCGTCTCGCCGAGCGCGACCGTGCCAATCAGTCGAATGTTGAGCGCGGTATCCTCCGACGGCTGCTCCTCGGGGGGCTTCTGTTCCACTACTGGCGGGGGGGGCGGTGCCGATTTGGGGTCCCATTTGCCTGCCTCGCCAAAGAGTCCGCTCTGCTTGAGTGCGGCGTAATCCCCGCGGCTGGCCACCATCGGCAGTGACTGGGTGGCCGGCGCGGCAGTTCCATCCCCCGCAGGGAGCGCGGTGTCGGGGCCGGGAATGATCCGGTTCATTTCGACCGCAACCAAACCCACCACCACCGCCACGAGTGCCATCAGAAGCAGGTCGATCACAGTGAATGTCTTGCGGATTACCAGTCCACGAACCATGTACACCTCGTAACCGCGCCGAAGCGTGGGCACACAAACTTAATACCTTTGCGGATGACGATGCCTTTGGAACAAAGCAGACGCAGAAGACCATACCATAACGGTCAAACAACGAAACCGCCGCGTAATATGTTGACGCACGGCATCATACGGCTCGACGATAGTGTAGTGCATCGAACGACCACAGCGCAATTCGACATGGAAAGAATCTGCCCCCTCACAAACACCAGATATTGTGGCCTTTCCCCGGGGATAACCGCCTGCGGCACAAGTCCGCAACGCGTCCGGTTCCTGGGGCGAGACCAAGGGGGGCACCCTTCGCCGCAGGTGCCATTCGGCTCATGTGGGTGTGCGACGGAAAAGTTCCAGACCGCCCGCAAAAAAGAGCGCATTTGCCAGCCATGCGGCCGCCACGGGCGGCAGTTTGCCCATGTAGCCCAGTCCCACACTCGCATAAAATACGGTGAGATAGGCCAGGCCGATGGCGATGCTGGCACCGACACCCAGCATAAACCCGCCGCGGCGCAGCCGCAGGGCAAAGGGAATGGCGAGGAATATCATGACAAAGCACAGGGCGGGCTGCGCGAATTTCAGGTGAAACTCCACCTGCTGGCGCAGGGCGGGCATGCCCAGGTGCTCCGCGCGCCGCAGGTCGCCGGCCAGTTCGAGCACCGTCTTGGAACGGGAAGGCTCGTCGAGGGCGAACAGTTCCTCGGGGCTCTCCGCAAAGGGGGCCGGTGTTCGGGTGATGCGCTGCGTCACGGCCTCCCACTCCTTGCCGGGGTCAAATGCGGCCCAGCGCCCGTCCTCAAGGTACCACCGGCGTTCCCGCTCATCCCAGTAGATGCGGTTGGCGCGAATCTCATCCACCCGGCCGGGCCGGATGGCATGCAGGTAGACATCCTGGCCGGTCATGGCGCGCTGGTTGAACTTGAGCACATGGCAGGTCCACAGTCCGCCCAGATTGGTCCAGCTCGTGCCCTGTCGCACGGGACCGCCGATCTTTCTGAAGTACTTGGTCTCAACGGCGTTGAAGGTGCGCGACGCGGTCACACCCAGTGTGTCCTGGAAGGTGAAGGCGCCGAGGGCGGCGAGCAGCGCCACGACAACGGGCGCGCGCGCGGCCCGGCGCAGGCTCACGCCGCCGGCGAGCACGGCCGTCACCTCGTTGTCCTGCGCCGACTTGCCGAGCACCATCAGCCCGGCCACCAGCACCGCCAGTGCGGCGGCGTGGTATTCAAAGACAATCTGGGGAATGAAGCACAGGTAATATTCGATTACCGCCCAGGCGGGGATCTTGTACTTGATGACGTTGTCCTGCTTGCTCAGGAGCAGGTCCACGATGACCACCAGCAGGGTCATCGAGACCAGCATGCGCAGCATCGCCCCGACGATGCGCTTTGCATAGTATCGGTCGAGCAGCGTCATACCCGGTCCACCCGCCCGATCAGCACCGCGCCGGTGACGGCCAGCAGCAGATTGGGAATCTGGCCCATGGCCACGGTCAGCGGCAGCGACGCGAGGAAGGCCGGTTCCACCAGCTTGCGCAGCACAAAGTAGAGGCAAATCATGGACAACCCGACGGCAAATGCGTAGGACCGGCCCGACCGCTGGGTGCGCGCGCCGATCGGCGCGCCCACCAGGCTGACCGCCAGGCACATGAGCGGGAAAGTGAACCGGTTCTTAATCTCGATCCGAATCCCGTGCAGTTCGCCCGCCACCGGCAACGACCCGGTTTGTTCATAAACGTCCCCCAGTCGTCGCTCCTCGGAAAGCAGTTCGAGATCGGAAGAGCACACGTCTGAACTCCAGTCACGATCAGATCTCGTA
>CALDSM010000330.1 GCA_937923585.1 uncultured bacterium | reverse complement strand
TGCCGAAACCGTTGCGCACCGCCAGGTAATCCCGCAGCGCGTTTGCCGCCAGTGAGCCCAGCGGCACCAGCCGTTCCTTCCTGCGCTTTCCCAGCACGCGGAGCATGCCCCGGGCCAGGTCCATGTCCTCGATGCGCAGTCCCGCCAGTTCCGCTGCACGGATGCCCGTGGAATAAAGCGTTTCGAGCAGGGCACGATCCCGCAATCCCAGCGGCTCCGACAGGTCCGGCGCCTCGACCAGCGCGGTCACCTCGGGAATCGTCAGCACGTCGGGCAGGTCGCGGGCGAGCCGCGGCGAACGCACGCCCATGGCCGGATTGGCGTCCAGGCGGCCGGTGCGCGTGAAGAATTTGAACGCCGCGCGGATGGCCGCCAGTTTGCGCGCCGACGTGCGGGCCGAGCCGCCCGCCGTCTGCACATGGGCCAGGAAGGCGCGGATCTTCTCCCTGTCGGCGCGGCACATGGTGTCGAGTGAGGCGGGTGGACGCGCCTCGCCGTCCTCGCGGCGCAGGGCGGCGGGGCCGTTTTCGAGGAAGTCGCAGAACTGCTGCAGATCGAGCATGTACGCGCGCAGCGTGTGGCGCGAACAGTTGCGCTCCACCTTGAGATGGTTGAGAAACTGCAAGACGTCAATGGTGGACATGAAAGAAGCGTAACCCGTGTGATGACGAGGCGTTTCGTGGTCTTGACGAACGGCGGCATGCGGACGCCATCCCGCACCCACATGATACGGACTCGCGGGACATCCAAGCCAATCCGGCGACAGGACTGCGGCGGAACCCTGTCCCCCTGCGATGCGGTTCACAGCGTTTCTTGGCAGAAGGCGTGCTATAGTCATTGCCGGGTTCCAACCGCGGAAAGGGATTTGACGGATGCATCGGCTGACGATCCTTTTGGGTGTGTGTGCGGCGGTGTTTGCGGCCGCGACCGTGGTGCAGTCTTACCGGCTTTGGGAGGCGCAGCGCAACGCCGAGGCGCTGGTTGCCGCCGTCCAGCGCGCCGAAGGCGGGGCGCACCGAGGCACTGCCGGCAGCCTCCCCAATCCTCCGGAAAGCACGGCCGCTGCGGGACAAGAGGGCGGGAACGAGCCCGAAGCCGCCAGCGGCGGAAAAAAGGGAACGCCTAGCGACCCCACCGGCAAGTCCGTGCCGGCAAATGACCCGGGCCGACTGCTCCGGGGCCCCGTGAAGGGCGTTGACCTGGACAAGAAGCGTTCCTCCCTGCAGCAGGGCCTGCAGGACAACCCCAAGGACGCCTCCGCCTGGCGCGAGCTTGCGCTGGTCGAGCGGCAGCTTGGAAACAAGGACGCCGAACTGGACGCATACAAGCGGTGGGTCGAGGCGATGCCCGACGACAAGCGCGCACGCTTTCTGGCGGCGGAGGCCTTTGCCCGCAGCGGCATGAATGAGCAGGCGCTGCAGTACCTGGCCGACTTCCAGTCCATGAGCAGCGACAACCCCCGGGCAAACGCGATGGCCGCCAACCTGTACGAACTGATGAAGATGCCGGACGAGCAGGGCGAGGCGCTCCGCCGGTGGGTGTCAGAATCACCGGACTCGCCCGATGCGCACCGCGCGCTGGGAAATTACTACCGGCAGACGGGGCAGGCCGATCAGGCGCTCTCGGAATACCAGCAGACGGCCGAACTGCAGCCGAACGATTCGGCCACCCACATACAACTGGGAAGCGACTACATGCAGATGGGGAAATCCGCGGAGGCGCTCGCCGAGTTCCAGACGGCGGTGGACCTCAGTCCAAACAGCACCGAGGCGCTGGGCCGCCTCGCCCAGGCGCAGCGCCAGACGGGTGACCTGCCGGGTGCCATTGAGAACTATCAGCGCATCGTCACGCTGGACCCCGCCTCTCCGGCCGGTGTTGAAGCCGCAGGCAACGTGCAAAGCCTTCAGGCGGAACTGGCAGCCTCCCAGGCGCAGACCAGCCCCCGTCCGTAACCCGCGTTGTCCCCTATTTGCCCTCCTCGAAGGGCGCGATGGGAACGGGGCCGAAACAGCACGGGGCCATGTCCTCTTCGTCGGTGATATTGAGGATGGGATTGAGCCCCTGGCCGTAGGAAAGTCTGGCTGCCGGGTCAGCAACCGCGCCGCAGCAAAGCACCACGCGGTTCGGGTGCTCTGCGTCAAACCGGACATCGAAGAACAGGTCGCGGGCGGGCTGATCGGGCAGGGTGAGCGTGAACCCGCGCGGGAGCCCGCTGGCGCGCAGTTTGCCCGCCACATAGTTGAAATCAACGTTGATCACGGTGCGGTCGGCGTTGGCAAAGCGCGCGGAGGCCAGGTCAATGCCGGGCCGGTCGCCGTCGCTGGTCACATGCGGCACGGCAACGCGCGCCATGCGCACGCCGAGTATCTTGTGGCCCTCCCAGCCGACATGGATGCCGTCGCTCAGCATGAGGTCCGCGGCGGGCACCATATGCACGCCCGGCACCTCTTTGGCGAGTCGGCGCTGCTGCTCGCGCAGCCCGTCCCAGCGCGGCTCAACCTCCCAGGGCACGACCACCACGCGGCCCAACTGGGCCGTGATGAAGACCATGTCCGGGTTGTTGGAGTCGCGGCGGGTGCATTCCACGAAACGCTTGAACCGGTCGAAATAGGTGTCATACACCTTCGGATCGCCGTTGCACGCGTCCGATTCGCCCTGATACCAGAGCATGCCGCGGACAGGGCCGCCGGAACGGACGATGCTGCGGATCATGTTGCCGTAGAGGCTGGCGTCGCCCTTCGACAGCAGATCGGGACTCCATTCATCCAGCGAGGTGCCGCCGAAGGCCGTGGGAATGAGCCCCTGCGGAACGCCCGTTTCTTTCGCCAGCCACGTGGCGAAAAACGTATCGCAGCCCGCGCCGCCGCTGGGGTGTTCCCCGTTCAGGCTGTTCTTCGCGGCCTCGGCAATCTGCTCCTCCGACTTCATGCCGCCGCGCCCGAGCAGCAGGTCCTTGATGGCCCGCGCGTCCGACTCCACCAGGCGGTGCGTGGGCGGCACGCCGGGCTTCCATACGCCGTCCATGCCGAGCATGTTCACCATCGGGTCCGGCGTGAGCCATTCTTTCACGGGCGCCGAACCGCCCATGTTGGACTGGCCCGCGAGCACCCACAGGTCGCCGACGAGGATGTTGTCAAACTTGGCCCGGGCCGCGATCGCGCCGTTGGCGTTCGTCGCCGTGGCATCAATGCAATAGGGACCGCCCGGTTTGAGCCCGGCAACGTCCACGCCCGCCTGGTCCTTGGACAACGCCGCATCGACCTTCTTCTCGCCGGAGGTGACGGGCCGTCCGTAGCGGGTCACGCTGAACTTGAGCATTGCGCCCGCGGGCACATCCATTCCAAAAGGCACAAAGCAGGCGCCGGTGTTGTCCGCGCCGCGCTGTATGACCTGGTAGTCGCCGGCAAGGGGAACCGCATCCGCCGCGCCAAATCCGGCCAGCGCCAGCACCAATGCCATCATCGTTGCCATGAACATGTCTCCTCTCTCATAGATTGGGCGGGCGTTGCGTCATCGCATTCCGCTTCTCCGTCGGCACCGCGTTTTCTCCGTCATTCCCGCGCAGGCGGGAATCCACGGGACCCCGCGGATCGCCCGTGCACGGGCATGGATCCCCGCCTTCGCGGGGATGACGGGGGCGACGTTCGTTTATTAGTTGCATTCGGGCTCGAGCGGTCCGGCCAGTTCCTTGAGGAAGAACAGGCGGCCGGGCATGGTCGGCATGAAGGTGCTGGGAATCCACTGCGTGGGCTGGTGGTGCAGCGACATCCACAGGGACATGCCCTGCCACATCATGCCGCGGCCCAGCGCGCCGTCGGCGCCGCCGATGCAGCGGTCGGACTGGAGAAACAGGCCCGGGCCGATGGTGTTGGCGCGGGTCGGCACGAGCGTGGTGCGGCTCTTGAAACTGGTGATGGCGTTCTGCTCGACCGTCATCGGGCAAAGCTGCGCGCCCAGCCGGTGCGTCTCTGCCTTCCACGCCGCGAGGGTCGTGTACTCCTCGGCGAAGTGCGGCTCCCAAAAGGCGATGTGGCAGGCGCGGCCGATGCCGTACACCGTGACCAACTTGGCGCCCTTTTCCTTGAGCAGCTTGATCTGCTGGGCGTACTTGGGCAGCGCGTCGGGTGTGGCGAAGTGGCGCTGCTTGGGCGGCACGGTCAGCTTGCCGAGCGGGCCGTAGAAGGCCTGCTCCATGGCGTTCTGAAACGCGCCGGGATCGTCGCCGGGCAGCGTGTTGCCCTCCGCGTCGCTCCACTCGTCCATGTTGAACCCGTGCACATGCTTGCAGTCCACGTTCCACGCCTTGAGGAAATAGACGGCCCAGCGGTACATGCCCATCGGCCCGACGGGCAGAATGAAGGCGATCTGCTTCTTCTCCGCCTTGGCATGGGCAATCTCCAGCGCGATCTCGTGGCCCATCATGGTGTCAAAATCGGCCAGCGTGTCGCAGGCCACCGCCTCGAACTTCTTGCTCCACCACTCCTCGGGTTCGGCGATGGTCTCGGGCTTGCGCGCGCAGATTTCATCCAGTTTGGCCAGGTCCCAGCCCTTGGGGAAGAAGGACTCGAGCAGGGATCCGCCGATGGTGGTCATGAGATTGATGGACATGAATGGGTCCTCCGGGGTTCGCGCGGGGCGCGGTTCAGGGTGGCTACAGTTTTTCACGCACACTGCGCACCTTGTCGTCCATGGTCTGAAGACGGTCGGTGCGCGTGCCCAGTTTCAAGATGGTGGAGATGCGCGGCGCGCCCATTTCATGGACTGCCTCGTGGCAGCGCTTGACCGCCGCCATGACCGCGTCCCACTCGCCCTCGATGTTGGTGCCGTAGGCGTGCAGTTCGGTCTTCAGGCCTGCTTCGGCCAGGATTTTCTCGCACGCCGCCACATAAGGAGACAGCGACGTCCCCACATTGAGCGGGATGAGGCACAAATCGGCGATCACGTTCATGGCACAGTCTCCTGGGCGCGGCCTGCGGCGCGGCTTAGATCTTACTCCGGCGCGCGAAACATGTCCAGCACGCCGCCTGTGCTAGGATGTGACGTGAACATTGGGCACAGGAGCACAGCGTTGACATGAAGAACAGAAACGTTCTACTCACCGGTGCAAGCGGGTTTGTTGCGGGTGCTGTGGTCTTGCAGGCACCGGAGCATTGGACGACCCATGCCGTGTCGCGCGGCCCCGCGCCGGCATCCCGGCCGGGGCTGGTATGGCACACAGTTGCGGCGGGCACGCCGGGCCGTCTGGCCGCGGCCATTCGTGAATTGAGGCCCGACGCAGTGATTCACACGATTGCCAACGCCAATATTGACTACTGTGAAACGCACCGGGACGAGGTGGTTGGCATCAATGTGGACCTGTCGCGGGAAGTGGCCGAGGCGGCGCAATCAGTGGGAGCCCGGCTGGTGCATTGTTCGACGGATAACGTATTCGACGGGGCGCGCGGCATGTACCGCGAGGACGAGGCGACCGGCCCGGTGAATTACTACGGGATGACCAAGCTTCGTGCCGAGGAGGCCGTTCTGGCGGAATGTCCGGAAGCGGTCATCGCGCGCGTGGCCATTGTCATGGGTCTGCCGCTGCTCGGCAAGGGGACGCCCTTTCTCGTGCGCATGGCGAATGCCGCTGCAGAGGGCCGCAGGATCGTTACGCCGCCCAACGAGGTGCGCACGCCGGTGGATGTGATCTCGCTGGGTCGGGCGCTGATTGAACTGGCGGACAACGACTTCGCGGGGGTGATCCACCTCAGCGGCAGCCAGCGCATCGAGCGTGTAGCCATGATGCGGCTCATTGCACCGCGCATGGGGATAGACCCGGCGCTGGTCGAGCCCGGTCCCGCGGACAACCTGCCCGCGCCGCGCCCGCCCGACTGCTCGCTTGACAACGGGCTGGCCCGGAGTGTGCTGAAGACCGCATTGCCGGGCGTTCTTGAGGGATTGGAACGCATCCTCGCGTTCCGCGACGGGCGGCCGGTCGTCTGAGGTTTCTCGGGCGGGCTGCTTGCTTTGGCCGGTCGGCTAATCGAGGAGGAACCGCAGCCCGCGGCAGTTGGTCTCGTTGAACGCCTTGGTGACGAATTCGGCCACGGTGCGTTCCGAGGCTTTTCCATCGGGCAGGGGAAGCAGGCTGGTCGCGCCGCCGTCGAGCCAGGCATGCACCTCGCCTTCGGCGCGCACACGCTCGAAGGCGTTCCATGCCGCGGCGGGCAGCGCTGTGCCGGGGGTGTATTGCGCCGCCTGCGTGGCGGGATCGGCATGGGCCGTGGCCGCGGCGCGGGGATAACCGGCCGCATCCAGCGCCGCAAAGCGCCTTGCCGTGTCCGGCGCGGTGTTGGCCGCCAAAGACAGACGGATATGGCGCTGCCGGGCCGTCTCGCGGCAGGCGTAATGCAGCCGCTCGGCGATGCGCCGCGCCGTCTCGGCGCGTCCGTTGTCATCCTGCGCGAGCAGGCCCGCGCATTCCCACAGCCCGTCCACGGCGATTTCAAAGACCATGTTCTCGGCGGACACATAGGGCAGCCCGTCGTGCTCCGCGGCGAGCAGCCGGAGCGGGCCGGCGTTGCCGCGCAGCAGCAGTTCCTCGATAAACGCGCGCTTTTCGAGGTGGGCCGCGGTGGCGAGGTTGACCAGCCGGTCCAGTTCGGCAAACAGAGCCTGTTCATCCTTCGCGTGGCAGGCGGCGCGGGGCAGGTTGAGCGAGACGCGCTGGCCCACCACCCGCCTGGGCCGCCACGCGGGCGGCGCGTCCGCCGTCTCGGGCGTTCGGTCCAGCACAAACTCAAAGTTGCCGCGCACACAGGCCAGACCGGCGGCATGGCGCAGGAAGCCGGATGACCCGGTGGCGCCGAAAAAGGCCTTGTCTATCGGAATGGCCACCGCCGGTTCGGGGAAAATGATCCCCTCCTCCTCGCCGTTGCGCAGGGACTCCACCAGCGCCCAAGCGAAACGCTGGGCGTTGTGGGCGAATCCGCCCCAGGTGTGCGGCAGCACTTCGCCGCCGGGTCCGACGGCATCGGCGCCGTGCAGCGCGCGGGGCACGGTCCAGCATATCTCGATCTGCGTTTGAGGCAGGGGGTTGCCGCGGGTGGCCGCCCGGTAGGCGGCCTCATAGGCCGTCATCTGGGCCAGTTGCACCACCTCGTCGTCCGGCCGGCCGTCCACAAAGGGCGCGGCGAGCACATTGAACGCCCGCCAGCCCACCCGGGCCGAAAAGAAGGCGTCGAGCTGCGCGTCAAACCGGGACCACTGCGCGAGCAGCGTGTCGGGATAAACGGGCGACTCGGCAAAGGGGGTTCCGTCCGCCCGCTGCACGCCGCGGCGGATGAGGTATTCGAGCGAATGGTCCGCCCCGTACAGGCGGTCCACACAGTCGGCGCCGTGGAGGTGAATCGCGCCCGACAGGTGCGCGTCGGCCACCGCGGCGGAAAACACTTCGGCCAGCGCATATTCCTTTTTGAGCGCCCGCGCGAGCGCGCGGTCCGTCGCGTCGGGGTCGGCCCCGGCGGTTTCCGGCGCCAGCCCGCGCAGAATGCGCGCCGTGTCGTACAGCGGCACACCCAGGCGGCGGTGCCGGTCGCGCTCCTCCACGAGGCCGTGTTCGATCAGCCGCGCGCCGACCATTTCGCGCACGAGCGACGAGGTGAGCGTCTGTATGCCCGCGTTGGCGATCTGGCTCTCCACCTCCGCGGCCACCAGTTCGGCCATGTCGCGGTTCATGCCCGTTTCCCGGGCCAGCGCGTCCACGATCCGGTCGCGATCCCAGGATGCGATGCGGTCGCCGCTGGTGCGCACCTGGAGCAGCGCCCGGTCCAACGGTCCCGGCGCGCCCTCGCTGCGGGCCTCCCTCAGTTCGCCGAGCATCGCGTCCAGGTCGCCCTCGCGCAGGCTGCGGATGCGCGCGCGCCGGTCGCGGTAGCGCACGTAGGCCAGCGCTGCGGGAATGTGCCCCATCGTCAGCAGCACCCGCTCGACGGCGTCATGCACCTGGTCCACCGTGGGCGCGCTGCCGCCGTGGATCTTCGTGAGAAAGATGGTGACCGCCGAGGCGAGCCCCTCGGCCTGGCCGCGGTCGTCCATGCCCGCCGCGCGGGACGCCTTGAAAATGGCGTCGGCTATCTTGCGCCGGTCAAAACGCTCCAGACGCCCGTCGCGCTTGACGACGGACGCGAAGGGCGCGCCCACATCGGCCGTGGTCAGCGGCAGTGACATTTGCGCGTCAAAAGCGCCCTCGCCCGAGTGCGCCTCGGGCAGCAGGGGCGGTACTTCGTTTTCCGGGGAGATCATGCTGTGCCCTCTTCATTCTCACCGTGAGCCGGTCTGACAGTGTAACAAATGGCCGCGCAAAAACGAAGCCCGATGCCAACCAAGGCAAACGTCTTCCGATATTCCTGTTGAAGTGCGCGACCTCTGCCGATACACTGCCCATATGGTCGGGAACTGGGCTTCACTGGGAACGCCGGCGTCCCGCCGACTGTCTTCCGCGCAAGGCCCGGAAAGGAACCCAAGTGAATAACCTTCTCGGTTTCATGACGTTGCTCGCGTGCTCGGCTTTCCTGCTACTTTCTCCGTCGGCCCTCGCCGCCGAATCCCCGCCCCCATCGGCCAAGCGCCTCCTCGTGAACAACGACGGCACCAACCTGTTCTGGCGCAAGGACCTCACGCTCGAAATGGTCAAGCGCCATGCGGCGGAATGCCCGGACGCGGTAACCACTTACCTGCTCTGCCCCAATGGCATTCAGAAGATGATGTATCCCGGCGAGTTGGAGGAACTGTCCACGCGCGGCGCATTGCCCGAACTGGTGAAGGCGGGGGAAGACCCCTTCGGCCTGTTCCTGAGCGAACTGAAGACCCGCAGGATGGAAGTCTTCATCACCTACCGCATGAACGAGGTACACAACGTGGACAAGGACGACCCGGACCTGTCCCAGTTCTGGCGCGACCACCCGGACTGGCGTGTCGAACCCGGCGCGCCGCTGGGTAACTGGATGGCCCAGTGCCTCGACTACTCGCACAACGAGGTACAGGACCGCGCCGTGGCGCAGATCTGCGATCTGCTGGAGAAGTACCGGCCCGACGGCATTGAACTGGACTGGATGCGTTTCCCACGCCACCTGTCGGGCGATGCGGAGAAGGTGTGGCTCAACCGGGGCATGCTGAGCGACGTGGTCGCCGCCGTCAAGCTAAAGGCCGACGAACTGGCTGGACGGCTGGGACGACCCGTGCTGGTGTCGGTGCGCATCCCCTCCAGCATGGCCGGATGCCATGCACTCGGCGTGGACCTTGTGGATTGGACCCAGCGCAAGCTGGTGGACTTCGTCACCGCCGCGCCCTTCCTCGCCTCCGATTTTACCATGCCCATTGAAGAGATGCGCGCCGCCATGGCCGACGCCAAAGTGCCCATATACGCCTGCATTGAACACGGCTACAGCGGCAAGCCCCACACGGAGGCCACGCTGCACGCCGCCGCGCTCGGCCTCTACGCCTCCGGGGCGGACGGCATCTATCTGTTCAATTTCCCCTGCTGGCGCGAAACACAGGAAGCCCCGCCCTGGTCCTGGGTGCCCCAACTCAAAGACCCCGCGCTGCTGGCCTGCAACACGCTCGAATTCCCGCTCATCAACGACAAGATCCGCGTGCCCAACATTGACCTGCCCGCGCCGCTGCCTGTCACGATCCAGTCCGGCGAGACTAAGACGCTCACGCTCACCCTGCCGGGAATCGCCAGCACAAAGGCAGGACACGACGACGGGCATACACCCCCCAGCCCTTCGGGCCACCCCCCTCGCAGGGGGGACCTGGAACAATCCCCTTCACAGGTCGTAAACGCCCTGGCCCCCCCTGCAGGGGGGTGCCGCGAAGTGGCGGGGGGTGTATGCCCTGAGCCCTTCAGCCTCGGCAAAATCATGGCCGCCCGCTTCATTTGCGAACCGTCGGACGGCATAGAAACAACGCTCAACGGCGAAGCGCCCGCCGCCGCTTCCGTTCATGCCGGTGAAAACTCAGTAGAACTGAAGAACACAGGCACCGAAGCGATGACTGTGACCGAAGCGCGACTGGCACTCGACCTGCCCAGCGTTCCGCCAACGGTGTTTCCGGATCTGCCGCCGGAGCAGTGTGTTCATGTATCGTGGCAGGGGTCAGACGAGAATCCTGGGACTCTGGAGAAACCCGTGCAGACTGACAAGGGAGTTGTAAAGCATTTTCTCTCGGGTAATCGGAATGATTCTCGTGAAGTATGTATCTGGCTTCACGCCGGCACTTACAGTACGGATTTTCTTGCTGTGATTGCAAGGATAGGCTCGGATCGTCCCGGTTTCCGCTGCTATGTCCGCGCATGGCATGGCGGCAAGGTCGTTGTCACAGGAGGGCATGAACTCGTTGGCCGCGAACTTGAACAGTATGGCAAGTGGAAAGCCTTCCTGGGTCCCGAACCTGGCCCATGGCCCAGGGAACTGTTCGTAAACGGAAAGCGCGCGCAACGCGCAAGGGGAAGTTTCCCATCAGGCACCAAACTGTGGGGAGACACAGAACATCCGGATGGCGTGGCCGGCTATTTGCTTCCAGATGAAAGCATGGGAGCATGGAACAGAGTGGAGGGCATGTTCCTGAACTACTTCAACTCATGGGCACACATGACCTGTGCCATCGAAAGTCTCCAGAAGGACGGGGACGGGCACCTAATAGCGATAATGGCCCAGCCGGCATTCTTCATCGGATTACACAAGGAGGGAGTGCAAATCGGGGAGCCGACCTCCATTGAAAATGCCATGGAACTGCTTGATGAGCCCGGCGAGTATTACTGTGATGGCAAATCGGGGACTTGCCATTATGTCCCCCGCCCCGAAGAAGAGATCGCAACGTCGGAAATGATTGCCGCTTCAGGTCGACTGATGCTGAATGATGTTCACGATGCCTGGTTTGAGGGTATTTCATTCACATACATGGGGGGGCCGCCGTATGCAGCAGAACGACACATGGACGAGCAGGCAAACTTCCTCTTTGGCACGGGAAAGATCATTGAGCGGGACGGCAAACTGGCCATATTGCACAATGAGTACGCACGCAGTGAGGCAGGTGCGTTTATGTACAGGTCTAAGAATACCCGTTTCGTCCGGTGCTCTTTCTCACACTTCGCCGGCACCGGATTGGATATTCAGGACGGTTCCCATGGGAATGTGGTCGAACAATGCTCGTTTGAGGATATCAGCGGCTCGGCCATTCAAGTCGGTGACGTGAAAGAGCAGGATCATCACCCTGGAGCCCCCGATAAGGTCATTCGCGACAACGTCATTGCCAACTGCACCATCCGCAACTGCGGCGCGGAGTTCGAGGGCAGCGTGGGCATTTTCGTGGGCTATGCGAACGGAACGGTGATCTCGCACAACGAAATCTACGACCTGCCCTATTCGGGCGTGTCGGTGGGCTGGGGCTGGGGCGAGGAGGATGCGGGCGGCGGTGCCTATCCGATTCCGTACACCTACGCGACACCGACGCCCGCCGGCGCGAACCGCATCGAGTACAACCACATCCACCACACGATGCAGAAGCGCGACGACGGCGGCGCCGTCTACACGCTGGGCAACCAGCCGGGCACGGTCATCCGCGGCAATTATCTCCACGACAACGGTCCGGGCGGACCCGGCGGCATTTACCTCGACGAGGGCAGCGGCTATATCGAGATCACGGGCAACACGGTGCATGACTGCGCGAAACCGATGAACTACAACAACACGGCGCAGGACCGCAAGGCGACCTGTTTCGAGCATGACAACGCCTTCGGCCCCACGCCCGGCGACAAGGACTTTCCGGAGGACACAGCCAAGCGCGCGGGACCGGAAAAGCGCTGAATCTGGGTGGTGGCCCCGCCGGACCGGGCGCAAAAAGCGCCACGCAATATTGGTTTACAGAAAAGGATATTTGGAGTATAATGACGAATAGTAGTCTGTTTAAGAATGAATATGGATTGTCGAGGGATGAGGATGAGCCAAACAGGCATGCACGGGGTGCGATGCCGTGACGGTCACAAGAGGGTAAACTGCAATGGATGCCATCCGGGACAGAAACCTGCTGTTTGGGGTGCTTGCGGTGCAGTTGCGCGGGGTGACACCCGCCCAACTGGTCGAAGTGTCGGCGGCATGGGCCACTGAACCGGGGGTGCCGGTGGCGCAGCGCCTGGTCGAGAAGGGCGTTATCACCCCGGACGACCGTGTGCTCCTGGAGAAACTCGTTGACGACGCCATCCGCGTCCACGGCGGCGATTCCCAGGCGGTGGTGGAACTGTTCGGCGGCGGCAAAGAGCTCGAGAAGGCCTTCCTGAGCGGATTCGATACCGGCCCCTTTGGCGGGCCGGACACGCCCCCGATGGGAGGGCCCACCTTCTTCACCGGCCGCGGCACCGAGATTTCGGGCGTGAACGAGTCGCCCGGCCGCTACACGCTCATATCCCACCACGCCCGGGGCGGCATGGGCCGCGTGCTGGTCGTCCACGACGAGTTTCTCGGCCGCAACATCGCCCTGAAGGAACTGCTGCCGCCCAGCGAGATGGAAAGACCCGGACAGAAGTCCACGCCCGTCCGGCAGTCCGCCGCGGTCGTGGCCCGGTTTCTGCAGGAGGCGCGCATCACCAGCCAGCTTGAGCACCCCTCCATCGTGCCGGTCTACGAACTGGGCCGCCGCTGGGACGGATCGCTCTATTACACCATGCGCCTGGTGCGGGGCCGAACCTTTGCCGCCGCGCTCCACGACTGCGAGGGGCTTGACGGGCGCCTGCGCCTCCTGACCAGTTTCATCAGCCTGTGCCAGGCCATCGCCTACGCGCACAGCCGCGGCGTGATTCACCGCGACATCAAGCCGTCCAACATCATGCTCGGCACGTTCGGCGAGGTGGTCGTGCTCGACTGGGGCCTGGCCAAGGCGCGTGACAGCGAGGACGCCTCGCGCGAGGACATCCGCGACACGCTGCACTTCCTCGACGTCAACGACGAGGAGGCGCTGCTCAAGACCGCCTACGGCCGCGCGCTGGGCACGCCGCACTACATGCCCGTCGAGCAGGCCGAGGGCCGCATAGATGCGATTGACGAGCGTTCCGACGTGTACTCGCTCGGGGCGGTGCTGTACGAGATTCTGACCGGAACCCGGCCCTACTCCGGCAAGTCCACCCAGGAAATCATAGAAAAGGTGATCCGCGAGCGCCATGCGCCCGTGCTGGAAAAGGCGCCCGACGTGCCGCCCGAACTCGCCGTCATCTGCGAAAAGGCGCTCCAGAAGGAGCAGTCGCAGCGCTACCAGAGCGCGGCGGAGCTGGCCGAGGATGTGCGCCGCTTCATAGACGGCAGCCTGGTCCGGGCCTACCGCTACACGCTGCGCCAGGTCGCCGCCCACTATTACTCGAAACACCGCCTGCGGGTGAACACGGCCCTTGCCTGCGCCGCCGTGCTGATCATCCTGGGCATCGGCTCCTATGTCAGCATCATGCAGGCGCGCGACCGGGAATGCGCGCAAAGGCTTGTGGCGGAGCGCAAGACCTACCAGTCCCAGATTCAGCTCGCCCAGGCCTATCTCAACGGGCACGAGCCCGCCCGGGCGGGGGAGACGCTGTGGGCCACCGCCGAAAAAGAGCGCGGATGGGAATGGGGATACCTGCTCAACCGCGCCAATCCCGAGGTCTACACGATTGAGACGCCGGACTCGGAACTTTACTGCGCCGTCTTCAGCCCGGACGGTGCCCGGATAGGAACGAACACCCACCCCGCCCCGCCGGCCCTCTATGAGGCCGACACGGGAAAGAAACTGGCGGACCTGGAGGGTGAACCGGCCAGATACACGCACACCGCGTTCAGCCCCGACGGTACCCGGTACATGGGAATTGCGGCAGACGGAACCGTCAACGTTTGGGAGACGGCCACCGGCAAACGCACACACCACCTGGCGCAGCGGGCCATGGGATACAGCGCCGTATTTGACCATTCCGGGGACATGCTGTACGCAGGCTACGGCGACAAGAAGGTGCGCGCCTTCGACTTGAAGAACGGGACGGTCGCCTGTGAACTGGACGTGAACAGGGCTCCTGTAAGTGACCTGTCCATGGTTCCCGGCAGGGATCGGCTTCTGATCACCGCCGGCACGGACACTACCCAGGCATGGGATCTGGCCACCCGCACCCTGGCCTTCGCCGTTCCGGGCGCACAGCCCGCGGCGAGCCCCGACGGCGCGCACATGGCCAATATTCAAGGCTCTGATGCGGTGCTTTGGGATGCCCAGACCGGTGCCGAACTGCGCCGTTTCAAGGGCCACGAAATGGCACCATACAGCCTTTGCTTCAACCGCGACGGAAGCAGGCTGCTTTCCGCCTCTCAGGACGGGAAAGTCATCCTTTGGGACACCGCCACGGCCAATCCGGTCCAGAAGTACGAGGCTCCGAACGCCGTGCCCGTTTTGCAGGCGTTCTTCCTCGCCAACGAGTCCGCCGTGATGGCATACACGGCCGATCATTCGGGACTGGTGTTCTCCGGAACATCCCCCTTTCCCCTGCATGGGTTCCAAGGGAAGGGGAAATACGGGCAATGCGCGGCGGCGCAGCCAAACGGCACACTGGTCCTGATGATTCCCGCCGGCGAGCGCCTTGTTCAGGCGATCAACCCCCTGGCACCCACCGGCGTGGAAAGCATTGTGGCCGACGCCACGTCCATGCCTGATACCTACAACGAGATTGCCGCTGCCGGGTCGGGAAACCTGGTTGCGGTTTCCGCATCGCGCAGCGGAATGGTGCGTCTGGTCGATCCCCGCGCCGGCAAACGGCCCACTGCCTATACCGCCGCCTTCGGAGCCCCCCCCGCAAGGGCCGCGCTCAGCGACGATGGCGGCCGGCTTGCCCTGGTTGCGGACCACTTTGTGCCCGTGGCCGTGCATGACCCCGCAGGCAGCCCCTCTTGGGCGGCATTCACGGGACACACCACCCAGGTGACGGCTTTGGCGCTGCGCGCCGACGGCAGACAGGCCGCCTCCGGCGACGCCTCGGGGGCGATTTTCCTTTGGGACGCCGATTCGGCCCAGCCTGACAGGGCGCTTCCCGTGCAGGGCGGCGCGCTCACCGTGCTCCAGTTCAGCCGCGACGGCAGCCGTCTGCTTTCGGCGGCGCAGGACGGTTCTGTCGTCCTGTGGGCCACCGACACCGGCGCACCCCTGCTGACGCTGCCGAAACAATCCCGGCCCATGGTGGCTGCCGCGCTGAACAGCGACGGCACCAGAATCCTCACGGTCACCACCGCCGGTGAGGCCCAGCTTTGGGATACCGCCACGAAGGCGTTGACGGGAAGCGCGCGGGTGGGGGCGTCCCATGAAAACTCCACTTTCCAGGGTTACGGAATTGAAGCCCGATTCTGGCCCGGCGACCAAATGTCCCTGATCGGGCTCCCCTTCGGGGCGCAGAAACTGTGGGATGCGGCCACGTGGGTCCCCATGGTCTTTCTCAATGAGAAGGAAAGGGTGCAGGCGGTGAACAATGGCCGCTCCCTGGCCGTCGTGGACCGCAACGGCACGGTGCGGGTGGAGGATATTCCGGAGAACGGCGAGGCACTGTCCCCGGAAACCTACGCAAAGTACCAGCGGCGTTGGGCCGCACGCAGCGCACTTGCCGTGGAAACCGCCTCGCCCAAGACCCATGTGTTTGTCAGCCGGGAGGATCTCGCGCGGGCGCTGGAAGATCTGGCGCGGCTGGAGGCAAGGACGCTCGGCACGGGAACCGTCCTGCTGGAGGCCACCGGCACCGTCCGCACCCAGACCCTCGCGGCGATGGGCATGCATGCGGGCGATGCGGTCTGCGCGCTGAACGGCATCACTTTCGTGGACCCGGCCGCCGCCCGGGGCGCACTTGCATCCGCCGCGCGGCAGCTTGCCGGACAACCCCGCTCCTCTCTTCCGATAACCCTGTTCCGAGACGGACAGGCCGTGGAGCATGTTTACTGGGCGATGCCGCTTGTCCGGGAGGAGCGCTCCGTGACACTGACGCGCGAGGAGGCGCTCGTACTGGTGCAGGAAGAACTCGACGAACTATGGACGTCCAGGTGCATGGCCTCGGACGATGCCTGGATTTACACGTCCGTCTCCCTGAACGCCGTGATCAGCGGCAAGGCGCAACTGGCCGACGGGGTCATGCTGGCAGGCACCGAAGGCCGTCCGTTTGAGAGCATGGACGGCGCGGAAGAGGCACTGACTACGCTCCTGCGACGCATTACCTCCGGGGAAACGGTTCAGTTCTCCCAGACCTTCCGGACCGGTGTGTACAGGGAACACACGCGTTCGTTCAGGATTGAGAACCGATAAAACCGCCGACTTTCCGGGCCCAATGTAGAATCGCACCGGGCGGGTGGGGACGGGACTGTCCGGCACGGACGCCGTTGGAGTGTGGCGGGACGGATTGGCGAAGCGCCCCGCAGGCCATGCCGAGGAGACCATGAAAATGTCCGCATCTCAGCGCGGGATGCGGCGTGGTGGGAGCAATGCGCCCGTGAGGGCCAAGAAGGAGACCGTGAACATGCATGCAGTGACCAGGTGCCTTGTTGTGGTTTTGCTGGCTTTACCGTTTTCGCCGGCGGCATTCAGCCAGGCACAGGCGGGAACCAT
>CALDSM010000329.1 GCA_937923585.1 uncultured bacterium | reverse complement strand
TCTCCATCTGCACGCTCGACGACATGAAGATTCTGTACGACGGGTTTGACCTGTGCGGGCCCAACACGAGCGTGTCCATGACCATCAACGGGCCCGCGCCCATCATCCTGGCGATGTTTTTCAACGCGGCCATAGACCAGCAGTTGGCGCGCATCAGCGCCGAGTACGGGCGCCCCCTGTCGGCCGAGGAAACGGGCCGCTTCCGGGCGTGGACCCTGCAGAAGGTGCGCGGCACGGTCCAGGCCGACATCCTCAAGGAGGACCAGGGCCAGAACACCTGCATCTTCGCCATTGACTTTGCGCTGAAGATGATGGGCGACATCCAGGAGTACTTCACCAAGCACGCGATCCGGAATTTCTATTCCGTGTCCATTTCGGGGTACCACATCGCCGAGGCCGGCGCCAACCCCATTTCCCAGCTTGCCTTCACGCTCGCCAACGGCTTCACCTACGTAGAGTACTACCTGTCGCGGGGCATGGACATCAACGACTTCGGCCCCAACCTCTCCTTCTTCTTCTCGAACGGCATGGACCCCGAGTATTCCGTGCTCAACCGCGTTGCGCGGCGGATCTGGGCCGTCGCCATGCGCGAGAAGTACGGCGCCAACGAGCGCTGCCAGAAGCTCAAGTCCCACATCCAGACCAGCGGCCGCTCGCTGCACTCCCACGAAATCCAGTTCAACGACATCCGCACCACGCTCCAGGCGCTGACCGCGCTGTACGATCACTGCAACTCGCTCCACACCAACTCCTATGACGAGGGCATTACCACCCCGTCCGAGGAATCGGTCCGCCGCGCGCAGGCCATCCAGCTCATCATCAACAGGGAATTCGGACCGTCCATGAACGAGAACCCGCTGCAGGGCTCCTTTTTCATGGAGCAGCTTACCGACCTTGTCGAAGAGGCGGTGCTGCGCGAGTTCCGGCGCATCTCCGAGCGCGACGGCGTGCTCGGCGCCATGGAAACCGGCTACCAGCGCGCCAAGATCCAGGAAGAGTCCATGTACTACGAGGAGCGCAAGATGAACGGGCAGCTGCCCATCATCGGCGTCAACACCTTCATCAATCCCAACGAGGACATGGAGGACGTGATCAGCAAGATAGAGTTGGCCCGCGCCACCGAGGAGGAAAAGTGGCAGCAGATTACGCGCCTGCGCGCATTCCATGAACGGCACAAGAAGGAGGCCCCTGAGGCCCTTGCCCGCCTGAAGAAGGTTGCGCTCAGCGGCGAAAACGTTTTTGCCGAACTGATGGAAACGGTCCGCGCCTGCTCGCTCGGCCAGATTACGCAGGCGCTCTTCGAGGTCGGCGGGCAATACCGGCGGAACATGTAGCCGCCGGACTGCTCAATGGGCTGCAACCGTATCGGAACCCCGGCCACGGAGCTGTTTTAAGTCCCCCTTTGAAGATAAGGGGGACAAAAGTCTTGGGTCCCCCCTGGAGGGGGGTGCTGCGAAGCAGCGGGGGGTGTATGCCGGAGTCGCCGCTTCACAAAATGGTACTATGGGGCATACACCCCCCGGCCCTTCGGGCCACCCCCCTCCAGGGGGGATTTATCTGCGACTTTTGTCCCCCACGTCTTTGAAGGGGGAGGCCCCGCCGTGGGCGGGGCAGGGGGATGTGGCGTCCGGCGCAAGACCAACATCCCCCTAAATCCCCCTTCAAAGGGGGACTTAAGATGAGGTGCCGTTGTGTTTGGCCGCGACTATTTCGCGTCGGGCTTGTTTTTCAGGTACTTCTCGAAGAAGTCCAACGCCAGCGCCCGTGTGTGTTTGTTGACCGACAGCACCGCATCCATCGCGTGGGGCCAGCCGTTTATGCGGCTGTAATAGTGCGGTATGCCCTTCTCCTTGAGCTTTTCCACAAGCCAATCGCTCTGATGCACGGGGACGAGATGGTCAACCGTGCCGTGGATGACACAGGTTGGCGGCGTCTTCTCGGTGACATACCGTATGGGCGACGCCTTCTCGTAGAGTTCGGGCTTCTGTTCATAGCGTCCGTTCATGTACGCCACAATGGCCGAATGATCCCGCCGGACCGGCTCGGTGAAATCGGTCGGGCCGTAAATGTCCACCACCGCCTTCACTGCGCTGCTCTGTTCCGGGTTTCCGCCGTTCCCTTCAAACTCAGGCACTCCCGCCGTATACCCCACCATCAGCGCCAGATAGCCGCCCGCCGAATTCCCCATGACTCCGATGCGATCCGGGTCCACACCGTTCTCCACCGCATGCGCCCGCATCCACCGCACCGCGCACTTGGCATCCTCCACCGATTTGGGCCACTGCCCCTCCTTTTTCAGCCGGTACTGAATGGCGGC
>CALDSM010000328.1 GCA_937923585.1 uncultured bacterium | reverse complement strand
GGTTCCGATGAACTTGATCGGGCAGCCGGTGACGTCAATGAGGCTGATGGCCGCGCCGCCGCGCGCGTCGCCGTCCATCTGCGTGAGCACCACGCCGGTGAGCGGCACCGTGTCGTGGAACTGCTTCGCGGAACGGACCGCGTCCTGGCCGGTCATCGCGCTGGCGACGAACAGAATCTCGTGCGGCTTCACCTGCGCCGAGATCTGCCGGACCTCCGCCATCATCTCCGCATCCACATGGAGGCGGCCGGCAGTGTCGAGGATCAGCGTGTCACAGCCGCGCATTGACGCCTCGCCGCGGGCCATCAGGCAGATATCCACCGGGTTCGCGTTGACGCCCAGGCTGAACGACTCCACGCCCGCCTGCTGCGCCACTATCTCCAACTGTTGGATGGCGGCGGGACGGTACACGTCCGCGCCGACCAGCAGCGGCTTTTTGCCGCGCTTCTTCAGCATCACCGCCAGTTTCCCGGCGGTCGTCGTCTTGCCCTGCCCTTGCAGGCCCACCATCATGATGATGGTCGGCGGCGACGACGCCTCCGCCAGAGGCGCGTTGTTGCCGCCCATCACCTTGATCAACTCATCGTGGACGATCTTGACGATCATCTGGCCGGGGTGAATGCTTTCAATCACCTTCTGGCCAACGGCCGCATCCTGAACATCCTGGATGAACTTCTTGACAACTTTGTAATGAACGTCGGCTTCCAGCAGCGCCTGGCGAATCTGCTGCAGCGCGTCCTTCATATTCGCCTCGGTCAGGCGACCCTGGCCGCGAATATTCTTGAACGCCGCTTCCAGTTTTTTCGTCAGGTTTTCAAACATAACCTGCTGTACAGCCTTGTCTTAAGTCATGCAGGACAGGCACCCTCGCCTGTCAGAGCCATTGTTTAATGTCTGACAGCCGGGGGCGGCTGTCCCACATTCCGGAAACGGCTTTCCCGCACAGTGGGGACCGTCTGAAAAGACAGATCACCCCCGCACAGGGAACGGAAGCATACCAAACAGCCGCTCCCCGATGCAACCTCTAGTCGCGGCGGAGTTTAGGCTGAGTGACAGGGGGCAGGCAGATTTGCGCGAGAAACTTCGGAAATGGAAAGTATGGGTACTGGGAGTGCCGACGTCCCTGCCGGCTTTCGGAGAATCACGCTGCGTTTCCCTGAATTCAGTCCTCTTCCTTTTCCAGGATGACAAGGAAATCGTTATAACTCTTGCCGTGGTTGGGCGTCACGGAGACCACTTTATAGCCTTCCTTGAGCAGGGTGTCCAGTTTGTCCTTACCCGAGCCGTTGGACTCGATAATCAATGACGTTTGTTTCATGCTCCGCCTCCTGAAACGGTGTTCGCCGCATTTTCGAAAGTGCTTCGTGGAAATGCCGCCAAAACACTCTAGCACGTTGGCGGGGGGCAATCAATCCAATAGCGGGGCCGCTGCTTCCAAGTGAAAGGACTACAGCGACAGAATCGAATTGTCCCGCCGGGGGGTGAAGAGGTTTGCTATATGGTTCCGGCGATGGGCCGGTTCGTCTTTAGGTCGCGCCAGACGCCGTCTATGCGGAGCGTGATGGCGCCGCCGAGCGCGGCCACCTGTTCCAGCGGCGGGTGCGTGGGCAGCAGTTGCCTGAACTCGTCACTGTCTTCCTCAATCGGCGTGAGTACCTCGCCCTTGTAGCCCTGCTCGACCCAGCCGGTGTCGGCGCGCAGAAAGACGCGCCCCGCCACACGGCGCTGTTCCGGTGCGTTGACGGGTGCGGGTGCGGCGGCTTGCGGCGCGGCGCCTGCGGCGGCGGATTCAGCCGCGGCGGGCGGGGCCGGGGCGGGGCCGCTGTTTCCGGTGGGGGCTTCTGCCGGCGCCGGTGGGGCCTGTTTGGCTTCCATCATCCGGCCCAGCGCGCGGTCACGATCCTCTTTGCGCAGCGGCTCCAGCGCGGGCATGCTGTCCGCGGTGGGCGGCGGTTGGTCCGCCAAGGCCTTTTCGTCCGCCTCATTCTTGGCTTCTTCCGGTTTTGTCTCGGCGGCGGGCGGTGAAGGCGCTGCGGCGGGTGCGGTCGCAGGCGTCTCAGCCAATTCCTGCTTCTCCGGCATCACGCGCACCTTGTACAACGCGTCGTCTTTGCCTGCGGGTGCCGCCGCCTTCGCCGGGGCGGGCTGTTCCATGGACAGCATCATGTTTGAACGGTTGGCCGTGTTCACCGTGGTCCAGAGGACGAAGCCGACCAGCAGCGTCGCGGCGGCGGCCACGGGCCAGAAGACGCTGCGGCGCGCAGACTGTGTGAGCATGCGCAGTTTTACCGGGCGTTGCGGCGGTTCCGGAGCCGCGATGCTGTCGCGTCTGGCGATGGTGGCGCGGACGCCCCGGGCAAAGTCTTCGGGGGCCGTCTCGCGCGGCAGCGCCGCGTACAGCGCATCCATGCCGCGCAGCCGTTCGTATTCGGCGCGCAGTTCGGGGTCGCTCTCGACGGCCGCCTCGACCTCACGCTGACGGTCGGGGTCCAGCGCGCCGTCTATCAGCGCCGACAAGTCGTCTCGAATGTCGTCTTTGCCGTTCATGCCGCGTCTCCGCCGATCACGCCGCGCCGTTCCAGGCATTCCGCCAGCCGGCGCCGCGCGTCGTTCAACCGCGATTTCACCGTGCCCCTCGGGCATTCCATCGCGTCCGCGATCTCGTCATAGGCCAGACCCTCGAACACGCGCAGCGCAAACGCGCCGCGCAGCGTCTCGGGCAGATGCTCCAGGCACGCCGCCAGCGCCGTCTCCAGTTCGCCCTGCTCCGCCGCGGCACGGGGACAGTCCGCTGCGGCCGCGGGCTTCGCGCCGGGCGAGTTCGCTTCGAGCATTTCGAGCGACACGCCGCAGTCGCGTCCCTTGCGGGACCGGTCGCGCAGCCGGTTGCGGGCCAGATTCAGCGCGATGCCGTAGACCCAGGTCGAGAAGCGCGCCTGGGCGCGGAAGCCGTCCATGCCTCGGTAGGCGCGCACGAAGGTGTCCTGCGCCACGTCGAGCGCATCCTCGCGGTTGCCCAGCATCCGCCAGAGCAGGCCGTAGACCCGGTCCTGGTTGCGGCGGACCAGCGCGTCAAACGCGGCTTCGTCGCCCGCGCGGAACCGTTCCACCAGCGCGCGATCCAAATCTGGCGGTGCGTCGCTTTCCGAAACTGTCAATGCGTCTGCCATCGTCTTCTATCACCTTTGACCCCGATTCGTTGACGGGGTTCATTGAGGGCAATTATAGGCATGGGCCGACGATTTCTAAAGCGGGATGAACCACGAAGACACAAAGAACCCGAAGAACAATCATTTGAACATGGATGAACAGGATATACAGGATGGGGCTCGGCGGCAACGGCTCCTTTGCTGAGATCGGGGGGGCGCGTTTCTTGACGGATGGCGTTTCGCATAAAGTGGGGCGGACATTTTTGTCTGCCTATGCTTGTCAGGAAGCAAAACCGGCAGACAAGAATGTCCACCCCATGCTGTCCATTCCTCTGGTGAAAGCGGTGGCATGGCCGCCGTACTCAGAAAATTGCCCCTTGTTCAGTCAAAACAACCAGTCAAAGCGTCGTCGTTGCCGCCGCACTCTCCATAATCGCTCCATTTCGATCAGTAGTGCTCGGTCGGATTACGTCTTCTTCGGCCCATCCTGTGCATCCATGCTGTAAATTCTTCGCGGCTTCGTGGTTCAATTAACTATCGGCTCAATTTCCGCCACCGCTGCGAAGTCATCGTTGCCTTGGCCGGTCTTGGCCATGAATCGCAGCCATTTGGCGCGCACGGGTTTGTCGAACCGAATCTCTTGCGCTGCCTGTCCCGGCCTCAGCGTGCCGCCTGCAACGGGCGCGCCCCAGTCCCTTTTGTCTCTTCCGTCTCTTTCGTCCCTGCTCGCATAGACTTCATAGGAAGCCACAAAGCCGTTCGCCACATCCTGGCGCGGCAGGTAGCGCAGCCCCTTCAACTCCACTGCGCCCGAAAACTGAATGCGCAGTTCATGGGGAAACTTCGGCGCATTCCCCTGGTAGGGCGTGTGCCAGATGGTCTTTGGGTCGCCATCCACCGCGTTCTTGGCGGGATAACCCGGCTCCTCGCTGTCTGCTTCGACGGATGCGATGTCGGTGTTCTTTTTCACGAACAGGTCGCGCAGCGTGTCAAGTGTGACCTCCGAATTGGGATTGAATTTGTCTCCGTTCATGTAAGTGAGCAGCGAATGGCGCAACGCCGCTGCGGCGGGACGGTTGCCCAGGTCGTTTGCGATGTCGAGCGTGCAGACCAGCAGTCTGCCCCTGCCCGCGCGCAGTTCAAACACCGCGCCAAGCGGACGGTTGGTGTTCCAGTCGTCTATGACGCGCACAATGGGTTCCATGCCCTGCGGCAGCGTCGAGAGGTTCATGACGCGCGACTTGTTGAGCAGTTCCCACCACTGCCATTCGGTGCAGCCGTTGTTGGGGAACCGGGCGAGCGCGGGATGCTTCGGGTCGCAGAGCACGCCCAACTGGCGCCGCTGACCGGCAAACCACTGCATGTCCCAGAAGACCGGCTCGAACGCGCTGGGCACGGACTGCGCAGGGGCGATGTGCCCGGGCAGCAGCAGCACGCTGTGGCCCTTCTTGAGCGCGCGTTCCGCCTTCCTGTCGAACGCATCGGTGACCAGCATGCCCTTCGGTTCGTCCTTCGGCGTGTCGGCTGGATAGACCCAGATGTTCCATGAATTGCCGAGCGAATGCGGGTCCATGCGCTCATAGCCCAGATTGATGACGTACTCCGCGGGGGCGGGCAGGCCGGACAGCGGCACTTCGAGACCGCCCAGCATCGTGCTGTTGCCCAGCGGGATTTCAGCCGGACTCCATGCGCCGGTCGCGACGGCTTTGCCGTTCGTGTCACACATCGTCCACACCACCTTCGTGTCCTTCAGCGGCGCGGCGCCGAAGTGGGCGATCTGGCCCTTTGCACGGAAAGTCTCGTTGGTCCTCCACACGTACTTCTCGAAGCGAAGCAGCGGCACCGTCTCCCCGTTTACGCTCTTGAACTCCTGCGGCGGCACCGCGCCCTTGTTACCCCAGAGCGCGTCGGCCACGCCGACCAGCGCCGACCCCTGGCCCGGGAAGTCCTGCACGGAGAGGAGCTGGCAGCCCGCCATTCCGGGCGTGCGCAGCACCGCTTCCATGTCGGCCTTGTACATGAGCCACTGCAGGCGACCCGAGGCCAGCGCAAACTCGCGGTCGCGCCCGGCCATTCCGTTCTTCGCCAGGGAGTCGCGGAAGGTTTCCAGGTTCCACGCGCGCAGCACGCCGGTGTACCTCTCGATTTCGTCATAACGCGGGTAGACGCACCACTGCGCCAGTTCGTGCGCGATGACGGGCGCAGCGCAGCCCTCCAGCGCCTTGCCGTAGTCAAAGTCGGTGCTTGGGCGCAGGTCTTTGCTGCCGTGCAGGCGCAACGGTATGTTCTTGCGCGCCGGCAGCACGTGGTAGTCGCTCACATCCAGTTCGGGCCAGCCCGCGCAGGTGGTGTACAGGTGCCGCGGGTCCTTCGCCTTCCACCTCGCGATAATGTCGGTGAGAAACGCGTTCATGTTCTTGCCCGACGGCTCGTTGCCCGTGGCCATGAAGCAGAAGGATGGGTGGTTTCCGTAGGTGTCCAGAATGCGCTCGCTCTCGGCGCGGATGTATGCGTCCGTGTCGGCGTGCGTGCCCAGTTCGGTCCACACGGGCGTCTCGATGTGGAGCGTCATACCCAAAATGTCCGCGGCAAGAAACGCCGCGTCGGGCGGGCACCACGAGTGGAAGCGGACGTGGTTGACGCCGTACTCCCGTTGCGTCGAAAGCAGTTTCTGCCACGACATGAGATCCATGGGCGGATGGGCGGTCAGCGGGAAGATGCAGCATTCGAGGTTGCCGCGCACGAAATAGGGCTTGCCGTTCAGCGTCAGTTGTGTTCCGTTGCGGCCGATGTCCCGGAATGCGAACACGGCGCTCCGGATGTCCGTCATGGCCCGGCCGCCCGCCTTGGCAGAAAGGCTCGCCTCCAGTGCCTTGAGGGGCGAACTCCCGAAGGAAGACGGGTTTTCGGGCGTCGGCGCAAGACCGTCGCCCCACAGCGGCGTGTCCTGGGGCAGACTCACCACGCCCTCCACCTCGGAGGAGGCGCCCGCCGCCACGGCGAAGGGCAGCCTTACCCCGCGGGCCTGCCGGTCGCGGCGCACCGCGTCGAGCGTGTCCTGGGCGGCATCCTGAATCTCAAGGGGTTCGGTGCAGTAGACGACAAGTTCACCGGACGCATCCTGGTTTGCGGCGTTTGCCACGCGCACCGTTGCCTTCACGGTGCGGCTGGCAGTGTCCGGGTACACCTGCACGCCGGCGACGCACACCGGGTCGGTGGCGCGGAGCATCATCCGGCCGATGACGCCGTTCCAGTTGGTCTGCGTGTGCTCGGTGATGGAGTGGGCGTTCATGCCCACGTAGAACTTCACGCGGTTGTCCACGCACAGCGTGATGCGGTGGCTGCCGGGTTTGAGCGAGAGGCTCAGGTCATGGATTTGCGGCGTGCAGAGGCTGTCCTGCGTGCCGAGGAATTTGCCGTCCACCCAGACGCGCGATTCCCAGTGGACCCGCTCCAGAAACAGTGTGACGCGCTTGTTTGCCCATTCGGGCGGGATCGTGACGTCCCGCTCGTACCAGGCCGCGCCGACGTACTCATGGAGACGGCTGAGGTACTCGACATGCCGTTTCTCGTTGGGGATGCCCTTGCCGTTCTCATCCATGGATCCCGGCAGCGTGACCGTGTCGCCCGAGATGCCGTCGGCGGGCCAGCCTTCTGTGAGGCCCCTGTTGTCCGGGTCCATGCGGAAACGCCATTCGCCGGACAGGTCCATTTGGATGATGTCAGACGCCGCGGCGGCCCAGGCCGATGCCAGGGACAGGAGCGCCAACAGAAATAATCTCCTCATTGCACAGTCCTCGTTGGTCGCCAGCCTGGCCACCCCGTCATTCCCGCGAAGGCGGGAATCCACGACCTGCCACCTTTGCCCCGTCAGCACCGCCAAGACCTGGATTCCCGCCTTCGCGGGAATGACGGGGTGGGTTGGTCACAGGCCAAATTTTGGTTCTTCATGCGTCAAACAATGCACCGTGCCCAAGCCCCACACGAGATCAACGGCATGCACCCCCACGACGGTGTGTCCGGGGAATGCCTCGGCAATGATGCCCAAAGCGATGCGGTCGTTTGCGTCGTTGAAGGTGGGCACGATCACGCGACCGTTGGTGATGAGGAAATTGGCGTAGGTTGCGGGCAGCCGCATGCCGTCGAAGACCACCGGCGCGGGCATGGGCAGCTCGATGACGTTGAGCCGCTCGCCCTGCAAGCGCTCGCGGTTCTCCTCCAGCGGCGCGTGGTTCGCGTCGCCGCCGTTCTTCTCGCGGCAGAGGAGCACGGTGTCCCTGTTCACGAAACGGCACAGGTCGTCTATGTGGCCGTGCGTGTCGTCACCCGCAATGCCTTTGCCGAGCCACACGACGCGCCTGACGCCGAGATGCTGTTTGAACAGTCCCTCGTAGTCCGCGCGCGTGAATCCGGGGTTGCGTACCTGGGTCTGCGGGTCGAGCAGGCATTCCTCGGTGGTGAGCAGCGTGCCCGCGCCGTTGCCGTCTATTGCGCCGCCCTCAAGCACCACGTGCCGCCCGCGCCATTCCGCTTTTTCCAGCGGCAGGCCGAGGTGTCGCGCGCAGCGGGGCGGCCATTTGGCGTCGAGCTTATGATTGTCATACTTGGCCCAGCCGGTGAAGCGGAAACCCACCGCACGGCCGGTGCCGTCCGGCGCGGCGACGAACGCGGGGGAGATGTCGCGCATCCAGCCACGGTCCATGGGGAACTCGATGATCTCGACGCGCTCCGAATCGAGTCCGGCGCGCTTGAGGCAGCGCGCCGCCTCGGCCACATGGCGGTCGTATTTGGCCAGCAGGCGCACACGCGTGACCGGGAGGATGTGGCGGATGATTTCGGTGATGACCCAGGGGATGGGCGCAAAGCGGCCCGGCCAGTCAGCGGCATTGGCCGGCCATGCGATATGCACAGCGGCCTGCGGTTCCCACTCGGCGGGCAGGCGCCTTTCCAGGGATTGGGTCATGCCTCGTCCCGCCAGCGCAGTGTCACGTCGCCGTAGGCGTCTATGCGGCGGTCGCGCAGGAAGGGCCAGTTGCGGCGGATGGTTTCGAGGTGGTCCAGGTCAACCCCCGCGATCAGGATGTCCTCGACCATGTTGCTGGAACGCGCAAGCCACTGGCCCTGCGGGTCGGTGATGAACGAGTTGCCCCAGAACTCGATGCCCGCCTGCTCGGCCACGGGCCGCTCGAAGCCGACGCGGTTGGCCGCGGCAACGTAGCAGCCGTTGGCCACGGCGTGGCCGCGCTGCACCGTCATCCACGAATCCTGCTGCGCCGCGCCGTACTGCGCCTTCTCCTGGGGGTGCCAGCCGATGGCCGTGGGGTAGAAGAGGGTGGTGGCCCCGGCCAGCGCAGTGAGCCGTGCCGCCTCGGGATACCACTGGTCCCAGCAGATCAGCACGCCGATGCGGCCGAAGCGCGTGTTAAACGCGCGGAAGCCGAGGTCGCCGGGCGCGAAATAGAACTTCTCGTAATAGGCCGGGTCGTCGGGGATGTGCATCTTGCGGTAGAGTCCGGCCAGCGATCCGTCTGCGTCAATGACCGCCGCCGAATTGTGGTAGACGCCCGGCGCGCGGCGTTCGAAGAAGGGCACAATCACCGCAACGCCCAACCGCGCGGCCAGCGCCTGAAACGCGGTCACGGAGGGGCCGTTCACCGGCTCGGCCAGGTCGAACAGGGCCGCATCCTCTTTCTGGCAGAAGTAGTGCGAGCGGTACAGTTCGGGCAGGCAGATGACCTGCGCGCCCAGTGCGGCGGCCTGCTCCACCTTCAGCAGCGCGCGGCGCTGGTTCTCGGCGGTGTCCGCGCTCATTGTCATCTGCACCAGACCGATTGTGTAACCCGGTGTGTCGCCCATGGCGTGTGACTTCCTTCCGACGCTCTACGCGGAGCCGATCCCCGCGCGGCGCATATTCTATCGGATGACGCGGGCGGCGGGGAAATACTGGGAGCGCCGGCGTCTCGCCGGCTGTTTTCTCGCGCAAACACAGCCGGCGGGACGCCGGCGCTCCCAGTCATCCGACTTCCACGATGTCCGCACCCAGGGCGTCAATTTCGACGGAC
>CALDSM010000327.1 GCA_937923585.1 uncultured bacterium | reverse complement strand
GACTGGCCGGCGAGCATTCCGCTGGAGAAGGCGCACTGGAGGTTGTAGCCGCCGCAGGGGCCGTCCACATCGAGGATTTCCCCGGCAAAATGCACCCCCCGCACGAGACGGCTCTCCAGCGTGCGCGGGTCCACCTCGCGCAAGGAGACGCCCCCGGCGCACACCATCGCCTTATCGAAACCTTCCGTTCTGACGATGTCGAGCGGGACACCGGCCAGCCATTCGGCCAGGCGGCGCTGGGTCGTGCGGGGCAGTTCGGCGGCACGCAATTCGGCGCCCACATCGGTTTCGGCGCAGGCGGCTTCGGCAAGGCTGTGCGGCAGGTGCAGCGCCACCAGATTGCGCACCAGCCGCCGGGGATGTTCGGTGCGCCATGCCCCAATCGCCGCAGACCAGTTCTCCAGATTTGTTTCCGGTGTCAGATGCATGCGGAGCGGCACGGGCTTTCCCGTTTCCGCCAACTGGCGGGCCACCTCGCCGGACAGGTCCAGCGCGGCGGGGCCGGACAGACCATGGTGGGTGAACAGCAGATCGCCGGTAATCCCGGAGCGGGACGCCTTGGGCAGGTCAATGCGCAGGCGCGCGTTGGGGATCGTGATGCCCGCACAGTGTCGCGGCCATTTCTGGCGCGTTGCGAGCGGAACCAGCGCCGGGACCGGCGGGATGATGCTGTGCCCGACGGATTGCGCGAGGGTGAAGCCGGAGCCGTTTGAGCCCAGGACGGGCCATGCGCAGCCGCCTGCGCACAGGATGACCCGTGGCGCATCCATGGGTTCCTGCGAGGTTTCCACGCCGTGGATGCTGCCGTCCCGAACGGTCAAACCTTTCACGTCGGTTCCTGTGCGTGATTCAACACCAAGTTCCGTGCAGCGTGCCAGCAGCGCATTCCGGACCTCCACCGCCGACTCGGAAACGGGAAACACATGAAGGCCGTCGGCGCTGTGGGTTTCAACACCAAGACGGTGGAAGAACGCGCGAAGCCCTTTGGCGTCCAGCGCGTCCAGCGCGGGGCGCATGAACCTGCCCTGTTTGCCGAACCGCGCGAGATAGTCCGCCGTTGGGAGCAGGTTGGTGAGGTTGCAGCGGCCGCCGCCGGTGGCGGCGAGTTTGGTGCCCGGCCGGGTCAGGCGCTCTACCACGACGACACGCGCCCCGGACTGTGCGGCCGCGATGGCCGCCACCAGTCCCGCCGGGCCGCCGCCCACCACGAGAATGTCCTCCGAACCGTGCAAAACACTGCTCCTGTGTTTGAAACCCGGGCTGCACCGCGATGACGCACGCACGGGCTGTTGACTAAACCCAGATGCCAGTGTAACATCATTTGCGACGGAGACAGACGGTCATTCTATACCCGGACAGTTGCTGTCGGGAAGTGGATGCCGCGCTGAAATTCCCGCAGCAGTCCCCGAACACAACGAGGAGAAATAAACATGTCCCGCAGGATGATGGCGCTGTGTTTCATGACCGTCACATTGTTCATTGCGGCCGGCTGCAAGCCGGCCATTCCCACCGGGGTGACTTGGTCCTATACGACCAACCCGACCAGCATTGTGGGACTGACCATAGACAACACGGACGACGGCGGGTTCATTGTCGGCGGAGGGTACAACGGGATGTACAGCATGTATGCACTCAAGCTGAACGCCCTTGGCGTCAAGATGTGGGACTCTCCGTATTCTAATCTCACTCCGGACAGCAACCACTCCGAATTGTGGCGCCATGAGGCGGTCGGCGCGCGGCAAACCCCGGACGGGGGGTACATCCTGCTGGGGGCGGGGCATTTCTACCATGACACCATGCCCGACAAGT
>CALDSM010000326.1 GCA_937923585.1 uncultured bacterium | reverse complement strand
GACCACCGAGATCTACACTCTTTCCCTACACGACGCTCTTCCGATCTCACGTCGAGGATGAACTTGTCGCCGACCACCATGCGGCCCAAACCTGCCTTGGGGTTGAGCATCCATTCGGGATGCGCTTTGGCCAACGCGGAGTTTTTGTCCACTGAAAAGGGGTTGAGCCAGAGGCTGGTGGTCATGCCGCGGCGGTGTACCTCGTCGGCGAAGGCTTTCATGCCCTTGGGAAAGCGTTCCGTGTTGGGCTCCCAGTCACCGATACCCTGCTGCCACCCGTCGTCCAGCGCGAAGTGGGTCCAGCCGTAGCGCTTGAGATTACGGTCCACGAACTCGAGATTTTCCAGGGCAACCGTCTCGTTGAGGTCGCTGTGGTACTTGGTGTTCCACGAGTCCCAGCCGTGCGGAAGGAATGGCGGCTTGTGGTTGATTTGGTTGATCACGGCCACGGCCTTGCCGTAGCGTTCCAGCCCCACCAGCGCGTTTTCCTCCGTCACCCCCAGATACAGCGTCTCCGATTCAAGCGCACCGCCGGGCGGCACCTCGACCGGCGGGTCGTAGACACAGTCCGCGGAAAACCGGTCGAAGGTGTCCGCGGCGGCCTTCTCGGTGCGCTCGATCATGATCTGGCCATGGGCGGTGCGGAAGCTGACAAACCCGGCGATCAGCGATTGCCCCGAAACGGGATTGTACGCGCCGAGGTTCCACTGGGCCGTCGTCTTGTCCCTGTGTACGGCGGCGTAATCATTGAATGAGCGGAACAGCGTCCCATTGTCCAGCAGGCGCGTCTCGGCGGCCTGCTCACCCAGAACCAGTTGTCCCGAATTGGCGGTGCCAACGGACCAGGGGGACAGTTTGCCCACCCGCACCGGCTTCCTGCCTTTGTTGTGGTAGACGACGCGCACCGAGAGAAACGGCCTGCCCGGATAGGTGGTGAGAAACCATTCGCAGTCCTTGGAGGCGTAGGCCATGCCGAATCCCTCGCCAAGCCGGTCATGTGCGGAAAAGCGGTTTGTCATGTGGCTGTTCAGCTTGAGCACACGCGGCTTGTCCTCGCCTTCCAGCGTCACCGTGGGCACCGCGTTCTCAAAGACGATGCCGCCGTCGGCGGTCCGTATCCGGACGGCACCGTTCTTCTGGATGTCCATCTCATAGGTGTCCGTGGTAACGGTGCGGGCATCCTTCTTCCCGCCTGAAAACAGCGACACCGCCGTCGCAGGGTCCATCGGAAACAGGGCGGTGACCAGCAGTGAAAACATCACAACATGCGCGGCAAGACGTGCGGCAGGACCGGGATTCATGGTAAAGGACCCTCTTTTCGTGAAAGGCATGTTCCTATAATGTTTGGGACATGCCGAAAGGTTTCTCGGTCCCATGATAAAGGACGAATGTTCTAAGTGTCTAACGGACAATAGTTTCCCACACCTGTGGCATGACGGACTCTTGTCAAAGACCGGCCGCTTCTGGCAGTATTCGTGGAATAATCACCATTTTCGAGTTTTTTGGACAGGGAATTGTCTTGACAGAATAACAGCCCTATGCTAGGTTTATTGAGTGACATTATATACATAAGCCACAAGTCCGTCATCGCCATCCAGTGAGAGGGGCGTGCGATATGTGGTCTTATGCTTTGTGCAGGGCCTTATCGGACAACGGAAGTTGTCCCATCGAGAGAGGGTACAGTGCCATGAAGTCAACACGTCTGCGTATGGCTGCCGTCGCTGTTCTGTTGCCCGCAGTGCTTGCCGGCATTCCGGCACAGGCCGCCTGCACCCTGCCCAGCGACCCGGCAACCCTTCTGGGCATCGTGTTTCCGCTGGTGGACACGAACCGGGATGACGGGCTTTCGCTCGCGGAGTTGACCGTGCTGTACGCGGGCATTCCGGCGGAATACTACAACTTCGTGGATACGAACCGCGACGGAAAGGTAACACTCGCCGAGATCACGCCCTTCCTGCCGCTAGTCAACTCGCTGCTTCCGGGCGGCAACCTGCTGTCGTATGTGGACACGAACGGCAACGGCACCATCGAGTACGCCGAGGTGTCGCAGTATGTGACACCGGCGCAGTTTGCGTTGCTGGACAAAGACGGCAACCTGGTGATTGACTGTACCGACATCGCGAACATCACGCCTCCGGCGGAGGGTGAACCTGCCGAAGGCGAGACCCCGCCGCCCCCGACGGCACCCTGCGCCTTGCCGGCGGATTATCTGCCGGGAGCCGCCGAACTGGCGGTTTCGGTGGTGGACACCGACCACAGTGGCGGGCTGTCACTGGCGGAAATACTGGCAGTCTATCCGGTGCCGGCGGAATACCAGTCCCTGTTCGGCCTTATTGACGCGAATGCCAGCGGCCAGGTGGAGCCGCAGGAGATTGTCTCCATCCTCGGCGCGTTGGGCGTTGACCTGCTCGGCGAAATTGATGTCAGCGGCGACCGCATGATTCAGTACGCGGAAGTGTCCGAGTATGTCAGTTCGGCGCAATTCTCGTTGCTGGACCGGAACGGCAACGGCGTGCTGGACTGCGGCGATTTGCCCGCGGCGGTGATCTGTCCCCTGCCGGAGGGGGTGGTTACTTCAGCGGCTAGACTGCTGGTGCTGGTCTTTGACAGCGACGGAAGCGGCGGACTTGGTTTTTCCGAACTGATGATGCTGAGCAGCCAACCGGCAGAGAACATCTCGATCATTGACACGGACCAATCCGGCGAGGTGGATGCGGAAGAACTGGTTGCCTCCGCAATTGCGCAGCAGATGCAATTACTGGACAGACTGGATCTGAACCATGACGGAGCCGTGCAGTACACGGAAGTGGAGGGACGGGGCCTCAGTCTCGAGAAATTCGCGCTGGTGGATTTGAACGGTGACCGGGTGTTCGACTGCCATGACCTCGACTCAGTCGCCGAGGGCGAACTGGTGCCGCCCGTTTGTCCGCTCCCGGCCGATGTCGTGTCCGTACTGGCGAAGATGCTGATTCCGCTGTTTGACGCGGATCAGAGCGGCGGCCTGTCGCTGGCGGAGATCAACGCGGTCTATCCCGTGCCGTCCGAGTATGCGACTTATTTCCCTGTAATTGACCTGAACCAGGACGGCCAGATTGAAGCCGAAGAAGTCGTGTCAGTCCTGTCCATGCTGAATGTTGACCCGCTGGCGCTGATTGACGGCAACAGTGACCGCATCGTCCAGTATTCCGAAGTGTCCGGATATGTGACCGCGGGCCAGTTTGCGCTGCTGGACCGCAATGGGAACGGCGCGTTTGACTGCGGCGACCTGACGATGCTCGCCCCCGAAGGCGAGAGTGAGGGCGAGACGGCGCTGCCCTGCGCGATACCGAACGTGAACTCGCTGATGCTCGACGCGGTCTTCGCGCTGCTGGACGCCAACCATGACGGCGGTATCGCCATGGAAGAGGTAACCGGGCTTGTCCCCGGGATGGACACGGCCACACTGCAGACCCTGTTCACCCTTCTTGGCGCCGGCGGCAACGGCAAGATTTCCCGGGCGGCATTGGACACTGTTCTGTCACTGCTGCCCGCTCTTGGCGTCAACCTTCCCAGCATTCCCAATGTGTCCGGGATGGGCATTCTGAGTCTGATTGACACCAACGGCGACGGACTGATTCAGTTGTCCGAGGTCAGCCCCTATTTGAACGCTTCGGTCTTCGCGATGCTCGACACCAATGCCAACGGTGTTCTTGACTGCGAGGACTTGAACGCCCTGCTGAACGGCTTTGGGCCCGAAGGCGAGCCGCCCATTGAGGGCGAACCGCCGGTGGAAGGCGAGCTCACCGAGTATTGCCCACTGCCGCCCGATGCCGTATTCCCCATCGCGGTGCGGCTGGTTGACCTCAACGGCGACGGCGGCATTTCGCTTGCGGAAATGCAGGCGGTGGTGCCGCAGGCGCCCGCCCAGCTCTTTCTCCTTGCCGACACCAACGGCGACGGGCTGATTGATGCGGCCGAACTCAAGGCGCTTGCGTCCACGCCGGTTATCCAGACGCTGCTGCCCGTGCCCGGCCCGAACGACCTGCTCGGCATGGTGGACACGAACCGCAATGGTGTGATTGAGTACGGCGAGATCTCGGGCGTGTTCACGCAGGAGCGCTTTGCCGCGGCGGACACCAACCGCAACGGTGTGATTGACTGTGAGGACCTCGGTGTCGCCCCGCCGGCGGAGGGTGAACCTTCGCCCGAAGGTGAACCGCCGGTGGAAGGTGAACCCGGCGAGTATTGTCCGCTGCCCCCCGACTCCGTCTGCGCGGTGGCCATCCGAATGGTGGACCTTGACGGCAACGGATCCATATCACTCAATGAAATGCAGACGACGGTGCCCCAAGCGCCCGCCCAACTGTTCACGATGGCCGACGCCAACGGTGACGGCAAGGTTGACGAGGCGGAACTGCGCGTGTTGGCGGCCAATCCGCCCATCTTGGCGCTGATGGGAGCCGTCATGCCGTCGGACCTCCTGGGGCTGGTGGACACAAACAGCAACGGCGTGATTGAGTTCTCAGAGGTTTCCCCCGTAATCCCGCGGGATCGCTTCAACGTCGCGGACACGAACAGCAACGGCGTGATTGACTGCGAAGATCTGACCACGGCGCCGCCGGCCGAGGGCGAACCGTCCTCAGAAGGCGAGATCGGCAGCATAGACGACCTGCTGCAGCACCTGCACGGGTCGGGTAATCTTGCCGGGCTGATGACGGACGCATTCGGGTTGCTCGACACGAACGGCGACGGCGCGCTGTCCTATGCCGAGATCTCGGCGCGGATCAAGCTGCCGCGGGCCGTGTTCAACGCGGCCGACACGGACGGCAACGGGCTGGTGACGATGGCTGAGCTGTCCGCGCTGGCGCAGCAGGCCGTGAACCAGCCGGGGGCGGTGATCGAACTGGCGCGCGAGATTGTGGGCCGCTTTGGCAACCAGTTCTTTGCGCCCGGCGACGTAATCCGCGTGACGTTGCGCCTGATCAAGCACGGCGACGGCGTGCTGAGCCAGCTGCGCCTGCTTGAGGCGCTGCCCGAGGGATGGGTAATCCGGCTTATTTCGGGCGCCGAGGGCGTGTCCGCAAAGTCGGTGGCCGGAAATGCGCTGGTGCTTGACTGGAGCGACGCAACGGCGTTCCCGCTTCAAATCGTGTATGAGGCGACCGCGCCCGCCAACGCCTCCGGGCTGGTCACCGTGACGGGCCAGGCCGACTATGAGATGGCGGACGGCGGTGCGGAAAGCACGGGCGCGGTGGCGTCGGTGCTGGCCGAGGCCCTGCCCGAAGAACTGACCCACACGGCCGACGCGGACCATGACTGGCACCTGTCGCTTTCTGAGGTGCTGCGCGTGGTGCAGTTGTACAATTCAGGCGGCTACAGCGCCGAGACGGGCACGGAAGACGGCTACCTGCCGGGAGGCGGCAAGCAGGCGGGCGTTCCGCACGATGCCGACTGCAACGGCGACTGGTCCATTGACATTTCCGAACTTTTGCGCGTCGTGCAGTTGTTCAATGCGCCGGGCGGCGCCTACTACTGCGCTTCCGGCACGGAAGACGGTTTCGTGCCCGGCATCTTCTAGCCCATGGCACGGTGATGACAATCGTCGCCGGTGGGGCGCAGGCCCTTCCGGCGGCGTGTTCTTCTCACGCGCGGGGGGATGGAAAACTGTTGATTTGCATCCCAAGAGGCGTAAGATGAAGTGAACAAGCGAAAGCGGAACGGGAGAAACGGTCCCGCCAAAGAAGGAGAGACGGCGTGAAGCAAAAGAAGATGTCGGAAGCGGCCCGCAAGAAGATTGACGAAGTGCGCAAAGTGGCGCAGGTTGCGGGAGAGATTGCCTCGGCAGGCGCCGCGAAGGCGCTGGGGTCCGGAAAGACACTGGGGGTGCGCGGCGCCCGGGAGGCCGTTGGGTTGGAACGCAAGATGTTCAAGAGTGCGCTGGACGTGTTTGACATGGTTTACAAGAAGGCCGACAAAACCATGGAGCAGGCACTGAGCCACAATGAGCATGTGCCGGCCGAGGCGCGCGAGGTGGCCAAGGAATGGTCGCGCGTGGTCAAGGTTGGCCGCACCGAACTCAAGACAGCCATTGAGAAGAGCTTCGACTTGGTGGAACAGTACCTTGACCGGGTTGCCAAGCCGGCCGCATCCGCCAAGCCTGCGGCAAAGAAGAAAGCCGCCGTCAAGAAGCCGGTTGCGAAAAAGCCCGCCGTGAAGAAGCCCGCCGCCAAGAAGAAGGCGGCACCGAAGAAAGAAGCCGCGCCTGCGGAGTGATTCACGGAGCATGGCCTCCGACATATGGCGTTGACCGCTGCCGGGCAACGCCATATATGGGTTTGAGCGGTGCCTTTTCGGGGTTGCCTTGCGGTTGGCTGTCCTGTTAGTATGGTGATTATCCGGGTGGGCCTTTGTCCGTCCGGGCGGGTTGAAACGTCAGAGTTTCGCGGAGAAA
>CALDSM010000325.1 GCA_937923585.1 uncultured bacterium | reverse complement strand
AGGCTGTCCCAACCGTCTCGCCGGAGGGACAGAACACGGTGATCGTCGAAAAGGCCATCCAGCTTTCGAACCGGAAAGGGATTTCCCTCCATCTGACTTACAGGAGAAAGGTTTACGTGCCCTCGGAACCGGCGATTTCCGTCGGATACACCCTCGAAGGGATGCGGTACCAGACCGTCGACACATTCGAACCACTGGGGGAATACCTGGCGACAGACGTGCTGCTCGCACCATGGTCGTTGGAACAGTTCCCCGGCGCAGACGGCATTGTGGCCTTCGGCAGGGTACAGGACCCGGAAAATGCGCTGAATTGCGATTTCTACGGCGACCCGGGGGGGAGAATTAGCTGGCGCGAAGGCTGTTTTGCCTTCCGGCTTGGCGGCGCTGACCGGCACCAGATCGGAGTGCGCGTGCAGAGCCGGCCGCAACTCATCGGGTCACTGGATACCAGGCGTTCCCTGCTTGTCTTGCGCAAAACCCCTCCCCGGCAGGGCCTCTATTTCAATATCGCCGACAACGAACAGGTTAACGGCCCATTTTCCTCGGCTGACCTTTACAGCATATTCAATGGCGGTGAACTCGGCTTCTATGAACTGGAGACCATCGGCGCAATGCAGGAGATCGGCGGCAATCTTGCCGCCGCAGACCTGGAGTCGGAAACGGTCATTCTCCATGGAAGCACGGCCGAATTGCAGCGCTACCTGTGCCGGGAAGAAGGCATTGACTTGGCGCCACTGATGGAGTGCTTTTCGGCATAGCAGTTCCCAAGGCACGGCACAGAGGAGACCAACGACGGTGCAGCTTGATCTTCTGGACTGAACCATTGTGGTCGCCTCGCTCGTGTTCTCCCTTGTTGTCGGTCTCTATTTCACAAAGAGGGCCAGCCGCAGCCTGCGCGATTTCTTCGTGGCCGAGGGCAGTCTGCCCAGGCGGCTGGTAGGCACCTCCATGGTGGCCACCACCATTGCCGCGGACACGCCCCTCGTGGTTTCCGGACTTGTCCGCAAGGGGGGCATCTACGAAAACTGGTTCTGGTGGAGCGCGCTTATGGGCGCCATGCTCACCTGCTGGTCGCCCTAAGCGTGGTGAGCGGCCGGCTGATGATCAACAACATGCCCCTGGACGAGGCCAAAGGCGCGGAACCGGCACTGCCTTTGGACGCGGTGCCTGCGGAGCCGCCCGTTCAGGATTGACCCTGCCAGTGTGTGGACGTGTAGCGCTGGCGGTACATGATCGGCGTGACACCCTGGTGTTTTCGGAACATGTGGGTGAAATGGGCCGAGTCGCAGAAGCCCAGGGAATGGGCTATTTCGGTGATGGAACAGTTCAGGTCGAGAAGCTGGTTGCACGCGTGCTGCACCCGGCGGCGCTGATAGTAGGTCATGGGGCTCCAACCGGTGGCCTTCCTAAAAATGGCGCTCAGGTGGTCCGGACACATGCCCAGGCGGTCCGCCAACTGGCCCACATTGAAGGGCTGGCACCGCAGAATTGCCTCCTCGATATGCTCGAGGGCCGTCACGATTTCCTCCCGAAATCCCAGACCGACCTCCACGGGGCTTTGCCGTGTATGGGACCGGCTCAGCAGGATAAGCGCCTTGAGAAGACTGGAGCGCAGAAAGGTGAGGGACGGCCGGGCCGCGACCGACTCGCGGCCGATGTCCGCCAGTTCATGGTCCAAAGCGGCCAGTTCTGCCCCGGACAGGGTGAACTTGGCCAAAGGAGCCTCCTTGGTTTGCCGGAAGAGGGCAGCCGCCAGAAACAGGGGAACCAGCCCGGTCTCACGCCAGTGCGCCATGAGATCGTCCGCAAGCCATTCCGTCAGATAGTAGAGGTTGGTCTGATGAAGCCCGGCGACACCGTAGATGGCGTGCGTCATTCCCGGCGCCAGAACAATGACCGTACCCGGTCCAAGTTCCTCGTTGGCATCACAGGTCCGGTGCAGGGCCTTCCCCTGACGGATGATGGAAATCTCGAAATGTGCATGCGAGTGCGGCCGGTGGTCCTGGGTCTCGGGCACATAGACGGGGCAGCCATAGTGCCACCCGGGATGTTCAGGGTGTGCGGGCAGAAGGCTTCGGGGCTTTCCGGTGCCGGCAATCCACGACCCGACCCGAACCGGCCGGCTTGCAGAAACCCCCACCTCGTCCAAGGTCGAGGTGTAAAGAGGCTCGAAATCGGAACCTGACGGTGCGTTCGCCGACGCCATACGCTGACTTCATTCCCATATTTTATGCGCGCCCGGGGACTTTCGCTTGCACCCCGCGCCACGCCATACCCCGGGCACAGCATTCAGAACCCGGCAGGTCCGCGCATCCGAGATGAGCAAACCGCCGACAATCTCGGATACATTATAGCAAAAAGGGCGTCCCACGGGGGGGATGGGGCCAATCAGGTATGTCCCACAAGCAAGCCCAGGCTCCGCCGAGATCGCGCCACTCGGATTCCTACAATAGTACCGCCAAACCCAACAAGACAAAAAGACCGCTCGGAGGACATAATAGATGCGACACGACAGGTGTCTGCGTGATAATGCCAGAATGGCGGTGCAAGGTCCCTCGGATCCCGCCGGGCGTTGCCGGTCATGGCCGGTTGCTGCATCAGCGGGTATGGAGCGGCAAAATCGCAGGAGCGCGGTGCCGGCAGTGAACAGTTGACCGGCACGTGACGGGTGTCCGAACCGCGGAGGTGTCCGGATGAGCAATTTCTCCTGGCTGGACGGCAGTATTGTGGGTGTCTACCTGCTGGCGACGATGACGGCAGGCATCATGGTCCGCAAGTATGTCGGCCGCGTCGAGACCTTTCTGGTCGCGGGCCGCGAAATGAATCTCTACCTCGGCATTGCCTCGCTGGCGGCAACCGAGTTCGGCATTGTCACATGCATGTACACGGCGCAGAACGGGTACGACAAGGGCTTTGCCGGGGCCACGCCGGGAATTCTGTTTGCGCTGGCCTATCTGCTGGTCGGCGCAACGGGATTCTGCATCGAGCCCATGCGGCGTTCCGGCGTCATCACGCTTCCCGAAATGTTCGAGAACCGTTTCGGCTCCAATATCCGCTGGCTTAGCGGCCTGGTCATCATCATCTCCGGACTTCTGAACATGGGCATCTACCTTCGGATGGGCGGTGAGTTTCTCATCTCGGTCGTGGGCATGTCCCCACAGGGGCACACGCTTGAAATAATGATGACGGTCCTGCTGCTTGGCGTGGCGGTGTACACCATTCTCGGAGGCATGCTCTCGGTGCTTGTGACCGACTTCCTCCAGTTTGTGGTAATGAGCGCGGGCCTGATTCTGGTGACCGTTCTGATTGTCTACAAGACGGGTTGGGGCACACTGCTGGACACCGTGGAGTCACACTACGGCGCGGGGGGATTCGACCCGCTTGTCAACCCTGACATGGGATGGCCCTTCATTATGTTCAACAGCCTGGTGGTGACCGCCTGCGCGCTCACCCACCAACCGGTGGTGCAGCGCGTGCTGGCTGCGAAGGATTCGGCAACGGGCCGCAAGGTTTTCATGCATACCAGTTTCTTCTTCGTGTGCCGCTTTGTCATTCCCGGCATTTGGGGCATCGCGGCCCTGGCAACGCTTGCCCCCGGGATGGTCGGTGAAAACACGCGGGCCGCCATGCCCCTGTACCTGAGCAGCGTGTTGCCGGTGGGGCTGATGGGCATCCTGGTGGCGGCCATGCTCGCTGCGGACATGTCCACCGACTCCTCCTACCTGCTCGCGTACGGAAGCGTGATATACAACGACCTGATGGCCCCGCTGCGCCGCCGTTTGCATCCCACCGAGAAGCAGGGCATTCTTTGGAACCGCTTTATCGTGGCGGCTTTGGGCGTTTTTTTCCTGTTCTACGGACTTTGGTATCCCCTTAAAGGCAGCGTCTGGGCCTATCTCACAGTCACGGCGACCATCAGCTTCGCCAGCATGACCACGCTGCTGGTGGCGTGCTGCTACTGGAAACGGGCCAACAACTGGGGCGCGGCCGGAGCGATTATTGCCGGTGCCGTGATCCCCCTGGCCTATCTTGTGATGGAACAGTTGCCCGCCACCCGCGGTCTCGCGTCATGGATCGGCCCGAACTGGTCGGGGATAGCCGCATTCGCCGGTTCCGCCCTGGCCATGGTGGCCGGCTCGCTCCTCAAACCCGCCGCGCAACCCGCGAAGGAGGTCCCGGCATGAACTTCACAACGCACTGGTTCTGGAACCTCATAGCCCTGGCATGCCTGGTATGGTACTCGACGATGACCTTCCTCGTTGCATTTCGCGGTGTCATCGACATACGCGGCATGCTTGGGCGACTGCGGCAGGGTTTGATCGATGATGGGCGGGATAGATCCACCCCGCCGAAGTCAGGGTCCTGAGCGTGCTTAAGACCGGAAAACGCCGCCGTTCCGCACCCGGTTGCGGGAAGGCGGATGATCAACCGCGCGCAACAGCAGGAACTGCAGGACGATGGCGGGCAACACAATGAGAGGCGTCCATTGGAAAGCCAAGGCAATACCGGCGTGCTCCGCGGCGTACCCCAGTCCGATGCCGCCGGCAAACCCGCCCGCACCGAGCACGCCCTCGTTGATCGCGGCGCGCCGATGGCCCGCCTGCGCCTCCGCAAGACTGTAATAGAGGCTTGCGAAGAAACAGACACCGTAATCGACCCCCACTACGGCGAAACAAAGAACCATAACGACAAGACTTCGACTGTGACTGAGCAGCACGAAAGCCGCCGCCGCGGCAAACTGGCCGACGGCGAGAATCGAGAAACGCCCCTGCCACGCGCGGGTGGTGCCAAGAATGGCAAAACACACCACGGTCGCGAGGGAAAGCAGAAAAGCCAGCCAAGAATAGGTTGTGGCGGTTCCCACCGCGTCGAACAGTACGGGACGGTAATCTCCAACAAGTGTCAACATTCTGCTGTCAGCAAGTTCCTTGACCCGCATGGGATAGACCGAACGCACGGCTGCAAAGAGACCGTTGGCGGTAAAGGTTGCCGCCCATGAAGCGTACAGCAGCCCAGCCGTCATGCGAACCTTTTCCCCTTCGTGCGGCCTGTCCCGTTCACCGGGACCGGGCAGCACACCTGCGCCGGCCTGTGGGAGCGACGCAATGAGACCGATTGCAGCGGCACAAAACACAAACAGCGCGAGGAAGGGCAGGCGGAAGTCCCCGTCGTACAGCGGCCCCGCCAGCAGCGGACTGAGCGTGAAGCCGAACGCCGTGGCCGTGTTGAATCCGGCCAGATGCCGGGCGCGTATCTTCGGGTCGGGTTCCCGCCCCAGCCAGGCCTGCAGGGCCGGCCAGGCCAGCGACAACCCCAGAAACGGAACGGAAGACGCCACGATGCACCGCGCAGCTGTGCCAGCCCATGGGACCAATGCAAAGGACAGTGCAAAAAGTCCCACGCCCGCCAAGGCCCAATGCAGACTGTTGCGTGAACGCGATACGATGCCCGCAGACAGAAAACAGCCAACGGCATACAGCGCCATCTGCACCGCGCCCACGGTTCCGGAAAGCGCGACCCCGCCCTGGAGGCGGTCAAAGATGAAGAAGGGCATGGCCGTCAGGCCGACAGCCACGGAAAAGTCCAGCAGAAAGGCCGCCAGATACATGCGGTGGTGTGGCTGGAAGTACCGGCGGACTGTCACAGGCGGTCCCCCACGGACTTCCATGCTACCATCGCGATGCGGCCCCCCGGGCCTCAAGGAACTCGGCGCCGCGTTCAAGAAGCCTCTGGATCAGCACATCAAGTTGTTCGGCCGCATGCGGACCACAATTGAGCGTAATGAACGGATCGGGGCGCACCGCCCCCTCACTGTAGAAGATGTCGCCCTGCGGCATGGGATGGAACTCCCACGGGTGAAAGTAGAAACACAGGAACGGCGCAACGCCCCGGGCGCGGGCATAGCCGATGAACCCGTCGATGTGGCTCAGCATGGCGTCGGCCCCCTCGGTGCGGTACAGCGGCCACTGGTCCATGTCTCTGCCGTAGGGGTCCTTGGACTCCATGGAGAGGTCTGCAAAATTGGGGAGTTGAACGATGCGCAGGTCGCCCGGCTGCGTCCAGTCCTCCCGGCTGGGGTGATAGGGCGTGAGACGATCGCGGAAGAAGAACATCGGATAGGTGGCGTCGGCCACGTAGCCCAGTTCCTCCAGCGCGTTGACCACCGCCGTCGAGCCGAAGAGTCGCGGACACCGGAAGGACACCGGCCGCACGCCGGCAATCTCCTCGACCAGTTCGGTGCACCGCCGCAGGCGGTTCGGCACCTCCTCGGGCAGAATGGGAAGCATGCCGGGGATCTCGTAGAGAGACTCGCCGATGGTTTCATGAAAAAGGGTATGGGCGCCGATCTCGTATCCTTTTTCCCTCACGGTCCGCGCCACTTCGGGATGTTTGCGCAGGCTGTCCCCTGTAAAAAAGAAGGTGGCCGGAACATTGTTTCTGCCCAGGATGTCGAGAATAACGGGGGTGCCGTGCTGAAGCCCCTCATAATAAGGCGTCCAACTGCCGATATCCGTTTCCATGTCGAACCCGAGAACAACCTGCAATTTACCCATAGGACCTCCCGCGCCAGAGGTTTGCGGTTTGTGGCCGCAGTTGCCGTTTCAAGAGATCATCATTGTCGCACGGACCGGAGTCAAGGCCTTGAGCGAATTCTGTGTGCAGTTGTACGAATACCCGCATCGGCGCGGGCATGACAGGAGAATGAACGCGTGAACGCACCCCTGCAGAAGCCCAGCCCAGACATAACGCAGTTTGTTCGCGTCATTCGGGGCGAAGTGATTCCCAAACGGCCGCCGCTGGCCGAGCTGTTTCTGGACCACGAGGTGGAGCGAGAAATCGCACAGGCCCACCTGGGACTGACATGGGTCGAACCGGCCGCCGACAGGGATACGATGGCGGCCTACCTGCGCAACCGGACCGAGGTCTACCGCCGCATGGGATACGACTACATCCGTGTGACCGGCGGTGCGGATTTTCCGGCCACCTCCCTCGACGCCGCGGACACCGCAGAACTCTCCCGCGGCAACCGGCATTGGGCCAATGAAGACAGCGGTCCCATCGCCTCGTGGGAGGACTTCGAGAAGTATCCCTGGCCGGACCCGGCCAAGGCGGACCTCTGGCACTATGAATACGCCGCAAAGAACCTGCCCGAGGGCATGGGCCTCTTCGTGTGTCCCACCAGCGGCTTCCTTGAGATCCCGCTCGACACGCTGCTCGGCTACACGAATTTGTGCTGTCTGATCTGCGAGCAGCCCGACCTGGTTGAAGCCGTTTTCCAGCGGGTCGGCGAGATCATCTGCGCGGCCTACGAACGGCTCCTTGGCCTGCCCAACCTGCACGGTTTCTTCCAAGGCGACGACATGGGCTTCAAGACGGGCACCCTGATCTCCCCCGATCAACTGCGAACCCTGGTGCTGCCCTGGCACAAAAAGATGGCTGACCTGGCGCACAGGAACGGCCTGGTCTACCTGCTGCATTCGTGCGGCAATCTCGAAGCCATTATGGACGACCTCATCACTGAGGTCGGCATTGACGCAAGGCACTCCTATGAGGACGAGGGCAATTCCGTCATGGATTTCAAAGGCCGCCACGGAGACCGGGTAGCCATTCTGGGCGGGGTGGATGTGGACAAACTGGTCCGGCTTCCCGAGGCCGAATTGCGCCTCCATGTGCGCAAGGTCATGGAAGCCTGCATGCCGGGAGGCAGGTTCGCACTCGGTTCGGGCAATACGGTGTGCAATTATGTGCCCTTGGGCAACTACTTCGCCATGGTCAACGAGGCGTTCAATTACGCTGGATAAACCGGATCTCCTCCGGACTGGATAAGGACAAGAATCACGTGCGGATTACACGCAGAGAACTTATGCAAATAGGAGCACTGGGAGCCATGGGCATCGTGACGGACAGCAAACAGGCGGCGGCAGCGGAAACCGGACAGGCGCACGCGGCACCCGGCCCAAACCACGACTGGCTGCACAAGCGCCAGCGTATCTACTGGTACGATCAGTACGCGCTGAATGACCAGGGAACGGCATTTGCGAACTACGACCCCGACCGGATCGCAAAAGAAATGGCCGGGGTGGGCGCGGAGATCGTTGCGGTGTACGCGGCCAACCAGTTCAGCGTGGCCTACTATCCCAGCAAAATTTGGCCGATGCACCCCAATCTCAAGGGACGGGACTACTTCGGCGAGGTGTCGTCCCGGTTGCAGGCGCAGGGCCAAAAGGTCATCGCCTACATCAACTGGCTGGAATCACGCCACCCAGAATGGTACGTGGTTCCGATGGGCGGCGAGCCTGAAAAGGAATTCCCCCTTGCCACTTGGGCCGAGCCCGACAATCCGGACTGGCGTGTGCAGCAGGTGCCCGGCGGGTCATGGCGTTTCGCCTGCATCAATTCACCGCGCCGGGCGCAAGTGATTGCCGTGGCGCGGGAAATCATCGAAACCTATCATCCCGATGGCTTCCATCTGGACATGTTCTTCAACCCCGGCGTGTGCGTGTGCGAGTACTGCCGCCCCGCTCTGGAAAACATCTGCGGCACGAAAGAGATTACCCAGGATTCGATCAATGCCCACTGGCGCGAGTTCATTGACTGGCGCAGCGAGTGCAGTTCCTCACTCATTGCGGAATTGACGGCCGTCATGCGCGAGCATGGGGTGTTTACCGCCCACAACGGCCAAAACCCGCTGTGGCTTTCGCCCATCTATGGCTTCGACAAGGAGTGGCTCCCTCATCTTGACTTGTACGTGTCGGAGATCTTTTACGATCTGCACGCGTCTGACCTGACCATGCGTTGGCATCACGCCATTGGCAAACCGTCCTGCGAGCTGCTGACCTCCTCCTCGCCCAATCATGCGCACCTGTCCGTGCCGTTCACCGCGTGGCAGATCAGCGCGGCCAGCGCCAAGGCCAATGGCTGCGATGTGCTCGGCCCCTGCTGCGTGGGGGCCTATCCGGACACCACCAGTTCAAAGCGCCTGCTGGAGACGGTTCGCAGGGGACTCGACTTCTTCATGGAAGATGCCGATCTGAACACGGACGCAGCGCCTGATGCAAAGGTGGCCCTGGTATTTTCGTGGGCCACGCGCAAATACTTCCGTGAAGGCCGCATGGACTGGTCCCAGGAACTCGACGGCTGGTCGCGTGTGCTCATTGAGGAGCATATCCCCTTTGAAATCGTCGTGGCCGAGAAGGTCACCTCTTCGGAAAACCTCGCGCGCTTTGATCTGGTCATCCTGCCCAACCTTGCCCATGTGGACGACGCCTTTTGCGCTGCCGTGACCGCCTATGCCAAGTCCGGCGGACGTGTGCTCGCCACGGGTGAAGTGTCTCTCGGTGATGAAAAGGGTTTTCCGCGCCCCGACTTTGCCCTGGGTGAACTCTTCGGCATAACGCGAAAAGGCGCGAAAGAGGGCGCCTTCTACATGGACGGCAGCATGGAGCCCGAACCGGCGGCCGGCACACTTCAACAGGTGGCGACTTCCGGCGAGGTGCTGACACGCCACATTGCCACCGATCCTGCCGGCTCCGTGGCGGGATACATGGATCCCTTCCCCATGAAGCCCACCGAGTGGCCGCTGGCCGTGACGAAGACGGTTGGTGACGGTCAGGTCCTGTATATCGCCTTCGGCCTGGGGCGTTACTACGCACTGCAGCATCTTGTCCATGCGCGGGACCGCATGGCGCAATATCTTGACCGGATACTGCCGCAACGTCAAGTCACCGTCAAAGCACCCAGAAGCCTGGAGGTGACCGTGTGGCGGCAAAGGACGCCCGAACGCCTCATCATACACCTCGCCAACCGGACCGCCATGGCCCACGACATGCCGCGCATACACGAGATTCCCCCGCTTTGCGACGTGACCGTTGAACTTGCAAATCCCTTTAGAGCCTCAAGCGTAACCTGTCGGGGCGCTTCTGTGAGCACAGTCAACGAGGTAGACGCGCTGCGCATGCACATCGCCACACTGGACGTGTACGCGGCCCTGGTGGTGGAACCGGAGAAGCACGGCTAATCAGAGCCTGGAGAACCGGGCGCCTGAGGGCACAAGGCACGCGCATATTGTCATGCAGACGGGACACATGACCGGCGGTCACCGCCCGCGCCCGTTTCTCTCGGATTTTTACAACCCCCTGCCCAAACCCAACAAGACAACACGGGGTGCTTGGGGCACAATACCTGTAAACATTGAACGTGTTGGCATGATGGCATAAAACGTCTCAGAACGGGACTTCAACACGGCCGACATATGGCGGCCCCGTGCGAAGGCAAACGCATTGATGGTTCTTCCCGCAATCTCGGCACTGCTCTTGGCTCTGTCCGGCGCCAGTGTAAACGGACACGCACAGGGCACCATCCTGCTCGAAACAGATTCTTTTGTTCTCGGCATGGACACCAACGGCCGGGTAACGACCTTCTTGGACAGACAGTCCGGCAACGATTACTGTAACCGCGCGGCAGGCGCGCCTTTCGCCGAAATCCACAGCGCAAGAAGAACCTATCCAGTCACCTCGGTGGAATACGACGGCGAACTGCTCAAGGCGACGTTTGACGGCATCGATGGGCAAGTCGCCTTTCGGGTGATTCCCGCGCATCGCCGCATGGTCTTTGAAATTGCCTCCTTTTCCTGCAAGGAGGCGGATGAACTTGTCTTTGCCCAAATCCCGCTTTCCCTTCGGGGGGTACCCACAGAGTCTTTCGGCGCAAGTCCGCTGGCGCTCAACCTCAAGACCAACTGCCAAGATATTCCGGGACTGTCCTCCGGATTGACCGGTTTCATCGCCTGCAAACGATTCGGATTCGAGGGGGCGCAGGGTGCCGTTGTGGCCGCGCCCATGAATGAGCAGCGTGACGCGTTGAAGGACGCTGTGAAGTCCTCTCCCGACCTCGTGCAGTCTCCGCTCGGGGGGCCTTGGGCTCTGGATGCAAAACAGAACCAGGCATCCTATTTGATCACCGCAAATGAAGCCGTGACAAAAAACAACGTTGACGGGTGGGTGGATGCCGCCCGCGCTGTCGGCGCCGGACAGATTGACTTCCACGGGGAAAAGGCGTTCCGGTGGGGCGACTTTGAGGTGAACCCCGTGGTGTACCCGAACGGCCGGGCCAGCCTGAAGGCCGTAGTGGACACCGTCCATGAAGCGGGACTGGCTGCGGGCTTGCATACCTTCGCTTTCTTCATCGCCAAGGACACCCCCTGGGTGACCCCCGTGCCGGACCCGCGTCTGGACTCAGACGCCACTTTCACCCTCGCAGGCGACATTGCCGAAGAAGACACCGCCGTGCCCGTCGCGGAAAGCACGGAGACGATGTCGACAGTCACCGGATTCGTCGTGTACAACAGTGTCACGCTCCGTATTGACGACGAGCTGGTTACCTATGCAGCCGTCGGAAAACAGGCGCCATACGCGTTCACCCAATGCACCCGGGGGCATACGGAACCCACGCCGCGCCGCACGCACGCGGTGCCAGCGTATACCATCTGAAGGAATGTTTCGGACTCTTTGTGCCCCAGGGGGATTCTGACCTGTTCACGGAAGTGGCCCAAAAGACGGCGGACCTGTACAACGCGTGCGGCTTCGACATGCTGTACCTGGATGCGCTCGACGGTGTGGGCATCCTGGCGGGCGGGGAAAACGGGTGGCATTACTCGGCCAAGTTCGCCTGCGAAGTGGCCCGCCGGCTTGACAGGCCGGCCGTGATGGAGATGAGCACGTTCTCCCACCACCTTTGGACACTTCGGTCCCGGATGGAGGCATGGGACTGCCCGGCCCGCGGCGTAAAAGACTATGCCGATCTGCATGTGCTTCGAAACCTCAGGTGGAAGTCCGCTTTCCTACCCACCCATCTGGGATGGTGGGCCACTTTCGAGTGGAAGGGCGTTCAACCGGAACGGTCGTTTCTTGACGACCTTGAGTACGTATGCGCCAAGGCCCTCGCCACGGACAGCAGCCTGTCCTATGTCGTGGGATTCACGCCGGATGAACTTGCGCGCGGAAACGCGCAACGGCTTGCCGCGATTGCCAAACGGTATGAGAACCTGAGAAGTGCCGACACCGTACCCGATTCCATCAAGGCGCAATTGGCTGTCCCCGGCACGAACTTCACGCTTGATGCTGACGGTGACGGTCACTGGCAGTTCCGCCCGGCAAACTACTCCAAGCACAGGATAGAGGGCGCAAACGGCCCGGAACCGTTGGTCATAGACAACCCCTACGGGGCGCAGCCCCTGAAACTTCGTATCGAGGCGCTCCTTGACACGAAGCCCTGCGATTCGCCCGACAGCACGGTCTTGGCGGACTTGGGCAACAGTGGCGAGTTTGGAGTGGCCCAGACCCGCCAGGGCGTCACGGCAACCCTCGAAAGGGCACCAGAAGATTCAGACAAAGAACACTTGGGAGCCGTTCTGGTTGCCAGGAACACCGAAGTGGAAAGCAACCGTGCGTGGGCCTCCTTCAAGAAGGACTTCCCCACGCCGATTGATCTGAAAGAAAAAGGACTGGGACTGTGGGTGCAGGGTGACGGACAGGGCGAGGTGCTCAACGTACAGGTACGGTCCCCTCAGCATCTTGGAGGCGGCCTGGCCGACCACTACATTCGCGTTGATTTTACGGGGTGGCGCCCTATTGCGCTTGTTGAGCCGGAGTCCGAAGACTTGGCACGGTACGAATGGGCGCATACCCGCCGCCGGGACGATTGGGCCAGAAACCCCTCCGAAATTTCCGCGATCGCCTTTCCCATGTATCACGTCTGGGTCGACTACGGCCAGATTGCGTCGCTCACGCTGGGCCTGAACAACCTGCCCGCCGGGAAATCTGTTCGGGTGGGAATTGGCACCATCAAAGCCGTTCCCCTCTGCAAGAAGAAACTGGTGAATCCCACGGTGACCCTTGGTGATAACACGCTGACCTTCCCTGTGGAACTTGACAGCGGCAGTTGCTTGGAGTTTTTGGGGCAGGACAACTGCAGGGTCTATGATGCACGGGGCGAATGCATTGGCGTTGTTGTCCCCACCGGAAGGATGCCCGTGCTGGAACACGGAAAACACTCCTGCACATTCGGGCAGGCCGGCGAACCTGTCCGCGCGAGGATAACCGTGATTACTTATGGGGAGCCGTTAAGCCCGGAAGCAAAGGGCGGGGACGGCAAATGAACATGAATCATGCACGCTCTGCAATTCGTGTTCAAATTGAGAGATGTCCCTGTTGCCGGGCGCCTGCACCCCGGGGTGTGGAGTCAGAATACCCATGGGACAGCACCCAGGAAAGGATTGCCCATATGAAAGGAGTATGGTTCAACAGTGCGTTGTCCCTCCTTATGGTCCTCTGTGCGGTGCCCGTTCTGCAGGCACCTGCCGCGGATGATGCCAAAGATGCCGACCGGCAGGACATCCTGATGATCATGCAGCAGCCGGGGGTGCATGAGCCGTCCCGAATGAGCGCCAGGGACAAGGCCGACGCGACGCTTGCAAAGGTGGCACGGGCAGGACAGGAACTGCTTGTCTACGCCATACCGCCCGTCACAAACACCCCCGTGCTCCCCTGGTCGGACCTGCCCGACATCCCGTCCGATGTCATGGCAGTGCGTGCCTGCCGGGGCGAATATGAGCCTGCCTCATTTGTGGCCTATCCGATTGCCGACGACCTTGTTGTGGAGGTCACTGCCACCGATCTGCGGGGCCCGGCGGGCACGCTGCCGTCGGCCTGTGTGGACATCCGCACCGTGAAATGCTGGTACCAGTCCGGCGGGGGCGACGGATATTCCAAACCGGCCAAGTACATCGAAGAGGTGGGCGAAAAGGACATCATGATCCTGGACAACACGCCGGTGGACGAGGGAAAACGCGTTCTGACGCCGGAATTGCTGCTAAAGGATGACGACCTGGTCCGAACGGAAAAGTGGTTTAGGCACAATTTCGTGAAATTGCAGTATCCTGACGGGACCAAGCGATGGCTGTGCGTCAGTTTGCCGCGAGTGGTCTTTCCTGACGGCAAGATTGTGGAGCCTTGGGTGATGAGCCCCGACACCGTGGGGCGGCAGGACGATCTCTCGGTGGAGAACCTGCCCATCCGCGATGCCCAGACGCTTCAGCCGGTAAGCATCCCAAAACGCACCTCCAAGCAGTTCTGGATTACGGTGCATGTGCCCGACGACGCAAGGGCCGGGGAATACGAGGGAAGCATAGAGCTTCGTGCGCACGGAGCCCTGCTGGAGACCATGCGGCTCAAGGTGGAGGTGTTGCCGTTCGACTTGGAAAAGAACCCGCTTGAATCCAGCATCTACCTGCACTTCTTCGGCACCAAAGGGTTCATCGGCATGCCCTTGGACGAAACGGGGCAGGGTACGGTCGGTCCGGACCTTCGCAGTGTGGAGCAGTACCGGGCGGAGATGAAGAACCTGCTGGCCCACGGCGTGGACAACCCCACGGAAAGCGTTCCGCTGGAACAATTGGAGACGGCGCTGAAGGTCCGGCAGGAAGTAGGCATGAACCATGACATCCTCTATCACACCTTCGAAGGCTTGGGGGGGTGGACGGTAAAATCAGTCGATGTGGAAAGGCTAAAAAGGGTGGTCGCGCTGGCCAGGAAGTACGGCTACAAGGAAGTCTATTTCTATGGCCTGGACGAGGCGCAGGGGGAACGCCTGAGGGCATCCCGCCCGGAACTTGAAAAGATCCACGAGGCGGGCGGCAAGATATTTGCCGCCGGACTGGCCACCACCCTGGGTGGGGACAGCTTTGACCTCGTGGGCGACCTGCAGGACCTTATGGTCATGTCCTACATTCCCCAAAAGGCCGATGCGGACAAATGGCACGGCAGGGGGCACAAGATCATGAGCTATGCCAATCCGCAATCCGGATTCGAAAAGCCCGAGACCTACCGCCGCAACTTCGGGCTGTTGCTGGACTACGCGGGCTATGACGGGGGCATGACCTTCAGCTACTACTGGTTCGGCTGGAACGACTTCAATATCTGGCCCCCGTACCGCGACCACAATTTCGTCTATCCCACCGCCGACGGCGTCATTGACACCATACAATGGGAAGGATACCGGGAAGGAATCGACGACCTGCGTTACCTGGCCACGCTTCGCAAGGCCATTGCGAGCGCCGAAAAGGCGGGTGTCGAAGATCCAGCCGGTGCGGCGAAGGCCTTCATCGAAAACACGAACATTGACAGGGTGGATCTTTCCACCATGCGCAACGGGATGATTGGTTGGATTCTGGAACTGAACACGGCAGCCGCCAATACCGGCAGGAACTGATTGCAGCGCGACCGTTTGTCAGACGGCTACAGGGAGAACGTCATGGATGCGATGAACAGGAGAGATTTCATTCGGGCCGGTTCAGTGGTCGGCGCGGCGGCAGGGGGCATGTTGCTGGCCCGCTCGGCCCAGGCCCAGGATACCGCGCCCGTCGCCGTGGAAAAAGATGCTTTCGTGGACCGGATTGCGTTTGGTCCGTGGATGAACGACACGCGGATGAAGCCACTTCCCTTCTCAGGATGGCCCCCTGACGCGTTCGACGACGTTACGGTGGAGAGCATACTGCGCGTGTTCGACCTGAACCAGGCGTTCGGATACAACATCTACGACATCTTCGGCCTGTTCGCCACCTACGGCTGGCCCGAGGATTTCGAGAGTGCCGCGACCCCGGAACGCGCCGCACGCGTGCGTACACTCATTGCGGCGGCACACCAACGCGGCATCAAGATCATCTGCGGCATGGGGGTCTACAGTTGGGGATTCGACGAGATTATTAAGAAGCACCCCGGGGTGGCCGGGAAGGACCAACAGTACCCCAACGAGCACGTCATGTGCGGGTCCCGCGAGGAATCGTGGGAATGGCAGAAGAAACTCGTTGATTTCATGATGAAATGGGAGATTGACGGGTTCCACCTGGAGGCGGCCGATCTCGGACGCTGCACCTGTCCCGAATGCATGGCCAAGTGGCCGGCGAATCCCGACTATTTTTGCGAAATTTCGGCGCGTACGGCCAGATACATCCGGGAAAAGATGCCCAATGCCTACATCCTCGTGACCACGATAAGCTGGGCAGACTGGAACACCGGGTTCAACGAACATGACCGGGATTCGCTGGTCGAATTGAGCAAGAGTGTGGACTGCATCTTCGACCAGGGCCACCACGGCTGCTATGTGCGCCCGCCCGAACGCAAACCCTTCATCGAACGTCTGAAATGCCGGTTCGGAACCTCGGGCGGCTTGTGGGTCTATCCCACCTACACTTGGGATCGCCTGCAGTACTTCCTGCCCTATCCCAGGCAGACCGGCGCGCACATGAAAGAATTGTGGGCCGACGGCGGCCGCGGTGTCATGTACTACCAGGGGCCGCCCAACAATCCCGGCGTGGAAATCAACATCGCTTTCGGCGGTCAGTTCATGTGCAACCCGGGCAAGAGCGTGGAGGAAAACCTCGCCGCCGTGCTGGAACGGCTCTACAAGCCCAAGTCACCGGCCGCGCTGGACAAACTCGTGGGCATCGTGCGCGGCGCCGAGGACGCCTATTTCAACAGCATGGAGTGGGATGAGAAACACGTCTATCTGAAGGACCTGAAGCTGTTTCCCGGACCGGGCGAACTCCACCTGTCAAGGCCGATTACGGGGCTCTATGGCACCCCCGACTACCTGTTGGAACCGCAGCTCAGCCTCGAGGGGCGCAAAGCCTACAACGCGGGACTGGAGGCGGTTCTCAAGGACGCCTGCGCCATCGGTAACCAGTTCGGGGCGCAGGACAAGATGGACCGGCTGCAGACCGCCATGCTCAACACGCTGATGATGGTCCGCACCGCCGTAAGCACCCAGCAATGGGAAGAACAGCGTGCAAAGGAAAAGCAGAAGACCTGACCGCTCCGGGCGCGCGATGCCACACCAAGAACTTCGGCCCTTGGGCCGTATAGGAGAAACAGGCGATGGGTTGTCTGTGCCTTGCGATTGCGGCGGGAATGTGCGCACTGCTCGGTGCAAACGCCGAAGTTGCGAACCGGCTGGACGCCGTTTACCGCGAGAACCCCTTCTCCTTCCTGTCACGGGACTATTTTGCACGGTTCTCAAGAAACCTGGGCACAGTGGAGACCGCCGGCGAAATGGTCGTCGGGGCGGACTGGTCCATTGTGCCGGACAAGGACGCCGACCCGCTGGTCGGTGTCATGGCCGCAGACCTGGCGGCATTTCTCCGGAAAAGCATGGGACTTGACTTGCCCGTGCGGGAGCAGAAGGAGGCTGGCGCCGGAGATGCTCGGGTAATCCTCCTTGTGGATCATGGCGGCGGCACGGCCTCTGCTCCCGGCTCCTTCACCATTCAGGTCGGAAAAGACAGCGTTGCGGTAAGGGGCCATGACCCGACCGGGCTGCGCGACGGCGTGGTGCGGCTTGTGGACCAAATGGGCTTCCGTGCCGCGCCCATCCTCAAGATGGGCGAAGAGGTGTCGACCCCGCGCATGGGTCTCAGAATTGGCACGGTTCCACGCATGGGGTCATACCGGGACCTGGTGTTCATGGGATACAACGGGGTCATCATCAGTCCCACCGACAAGTTCTCAACCACGGAACTCCATGCGCTGTCGGACAGCAAAGCCATACCGGAACTCGAGGACCTGCACACTCCGGAACTGGTGCGCACCCTTGCCGAAAAGGCCGGGGAAGCCCGCCGCCATGGACTCAAGACCTTTGTGACGTTTTCCATGTGGGATTTCTATCCCGCCAACGCGCCCATCTTCGCCAACCATCCGGGATTGCGCGGTGCGGAGGCGTACAAGCATATGGACCGTCCCCCGGAGGGGTTCCTTCTCTGCACGGAAGATCCGCTGATGCAGCGCTATCTGGCCGAATCGGTCAAGGGCATCTTTGAGGCTGTTCCCTTGGACGGCGCCCTGATCATCATCGGCGGCGAGGAGTTTCAGCACTGTTTCATGCGCCCGGCAAAGGCCGAGAAGGGGCACACCAACTGCGCCCGCTGTGAAAGGCTCGGCGCCGAGACCGTCGTGGCCAGCCTGTGCAACGGCCTCGCACAGGCCGCGCGGGAGGCAAACCCGGAGGCGGTCGTGGTGGCATGGCCCTACTCGGCAAAGTATTTCTGGTCCGCCGATGATGACCAGCTGGCATTCATCCAAAAACTGAAACCGGGCACCGCGCTCCTGACGGAAATTGAAAAAGACGAAACGCTGCTGAAAGACGACGGTATAAAGAAGCCCATTTGGGACTACAGCATTGACCTAATCGGCCCGACGGATCGGGCCAGGAGGCAGATTGCGGCCTGCAAGACCGCAGGCATCGAAGTCTATCTCAAGAGCGAACCCGAACTGGCCTTTGAAGCCCCCGGCCTGCCCTATATTCCCTGTGTCGACCGCTGGTATGACCGCGCCGATGCGCTGGCCGCCTCCGGCGCCGACGGGGCATGGGTGATCGCCTGGTTCCGGCCCAACCAGGGCACTACCAGCGCGGAAGTGTGCAAACATGCATGGTGGAACCCGGTCCCGGATCGTGAGACGGTCTTGACGATGCTGGCGAAACGCATCACCGGTTCCGAACAGGCGGCCGTGCATCTGCGCCGCGCATGGCAACATGTGTCAGACGCAATTCCCTGGTCACCCGACCTGCCCCCCTATTTCATGGGGCCCTATTACATGGGACCCACGCACCCCATGTGCGCCGACCCCAAGGCCGAACTGCCCCCGTGTTACAAAGCCAAAAGTGAATTCGGTTCGCACGTGCTCACCGAGGCGCGGGGCAAAGCGGAAGTCGTGGGCCGTCATTATCGAAACATGGAAGAAGCGCTGCAAAAGGCTGTCGATGAAATTCAGGCGGCGACCCCCGATGTGGCACCCCGCTGCCTCGCCGTGTTTCATGCCGAAGAGTTCCCCGTGCGGTGGTTCTATCATACAGCCCGAACACACGCGAATTTCTACGAATCCTGCCAATTGCGTGACAACCTGCTGGGCCTTTCAAACGCTCCTCCCCTCCCCCCCGAAGACATTGCCAAAGCGCGCGTCAATTACGACCGGTGGCGCGCCGTGCTGAAAAATGAACGCGAAAATGCCGAAGCAGCCCTGTCCATTGTGGCGCAGGATTCGCGGCTTGACCCCCACAACACAAGAGACGGGGCCCCACTGGAACCCGCACCGGACCTCTTGCACGAAAAGCTCGATTTGCTGGACCATGAGTTGGGCGTGTTCCTGCCTGCACTGGCACAGCGTCTCGGGCTTTAAGCGCAAACACGAGATCCCCCCGCCAAAGCTCCCCGCGACAGCCTGCGACACGCCCGTGCTGCCCGCATATCCCGCGCGGCCCCCCTTGCCGACCACAATCATCAAACTTGCTTCCGGCGGTTTTCAATAATCCGCGGCAGGAAAACAAAATTGCCCACAACCCCTGGTGAATCGGAACCACCGAACATCCCAAGTCATGGCAAACACGTTCTGTTGCTCCTCCACACCAAGCGTTTCACAGGCCAGACTGCCGGGGTAATGGCCCTGCTGGATACCGCTGAAAACGGAAAAAGTACTCCCGATGTTACAGGAGTACTTTATTCATGCCAAAAATGGCGTCCCCAACGGGATTCGAACCCGTGTCGCCGCCGTGAAAGGGCGGTGTCCTAGGCCGGGCTAGACGATAGGGACGCGGAATAATCCATGCAACGGTCTCGGGGAGATTGGGCCGCACGGCTCATAGTGGGTGCATTGTATCAAAATGCGCGGATCGAATCAAACCGAGTGTTGTTGTCGGACAGACAAACGCCGTGAACAGAGTGCGGGCGACCGTGTTCGGGAGGGGATTCTTACAGCGCAGGCGGAGTGCTTGGGGAACGGCATCCTGTCTCCGGCATTGACCGGAACACCAGCAACGCCTAAGATAAGGGGGAGCGGTCCCCGCAGTGGTTGCGTGCCGCTCCAAACAGCCTACTGATTTATGGATTACCCCATGCGCAAAACACGGACCAGTGGTCGTCATCTTCATTCAGTGGTTGCCCTTGCGGCGCTGTCGTTCTTTTTCGCCGTCTCCGCCCTCGGCCAAACGACGCGCGGCCTGGGTGAAATGGTCGGGGCGCTGAATGTGAAACAGGGTTGGGGCGCGCTGGGTGTGAACACGGCGGCCTATGCGCCCGGCGGCGCACCGGCCCATGCGCTGCGTATTGGGGACAGGGAGTACAGGCAGGGTCTCGGACACCACGCGCCCGGCGAGATCGTCGTCCCGCTCAACGGCAAGTACACGCTGTTTCAGGCCGAAGTGGGCGTGCAATCGCAGGGCGGCGGACGGGGCAGCGTCGTCTTTCAGGTGTGGGTGGACGGGGAAAAGCGTTTTGACAGCGGCCAGATGACCGACAGCGACACCGCCAAGCCGGTGGAGGTGGCACTGGCGAACGCGCGCGAAATGAAGCTGGTCGCCACGGATGGCGGCGACGGACTCGCCTGCGATATGGCAAACTGGGCCGAGGCGCGTCTGACGCGGGACCCGAAGGTTCCCGAGATTGCCGCGCCGGTCTTCCTCTTCGGCGGCACGCCCGCGGACGGCGAACCCGCCATGGAGGGGAGTTACGCCCTCGTCGGACACAGCAACGGGGCGCAGGCGGCCTTCTCCCGCCCCCTGGGCGCATGCACCGTTGCGGCGACGCTCCAGGAAGACGTTCGAATCACCTTCAATATCACTGAGCTGGCCGGTCCGTTCACCGTTACGGCGGAGGCGGAGCTTGCAGGCGGCGCGGACGGCGACGTGTCCATCAGACTGGCCTCGGGCGAAACGAAACACGCCCGGCTTTCCGGTGGCATCGCGCAGTTGGCCATCAGCGGCGACGGAAAGCAGACTTCGGACACGGTGACGCTTGGGACGAGCGCGATCAACAGCGACGGTGCTGTTCGATGGAGCCGTGTCCAATACCATGCAGGCAACCTCACACTCGACATCAATCTGCTGCCCGCTCCCGCGCTCCAGGGTCCGCCGCCCACCCCGCGCGACGTGACGCTGCATCCCGTGCTGGAACAGGAGTTGGTAATTTGGGACTGGCGCATGCAGGACGGCATCGGAGCGGGCGAGACGCGGAACACCTATGAGACCGCCGCGCAGAAGACGCTGGAGCGCGGCGACGCGCTCATCGTGGATTTGCAGGGCGCGGGTGTCGCACTGGACGGCGCGGTGAATGCATGGGCGGCGTTGCGCAGGGGCCTTGACGCACTGCACGCCGCACAAACGGACCCCGAGGATGCGCGCTGGGAAGACCTGTGGCGAAAGGTGCATGAGGCGCGGCGCGGCCTGGCCTTTGCCAATCCCCTCTTTCAAACCGGGCCGCTGCTGTTTGTGAAGCAGGCGCCGGGCGTGTTCAGCCACCAGTTGACGCAGTGCTACGGCCGCTACGCGCGGCCCGGCGGCGGCGTCTTCGTGCTTGACCGTCCCGGCGAGACCATGCAGGTGCGGCCGCTGGCGGACGACGCGTTCCCGCAGGGCAGTTTCATGCAGCCTGAGGTCACCCACGACGGCACCCGCGTGTTGGTGGCGTTCTGCGCGGTGGATGCGCCGCCGCAGGAAACGTTCAAGGGCCAGCCGGGCCACTATTACCACCTGTACGACATGGCCGCCGACGGCACCGGCGTCCGGCAGCTGACCGACGGCGCCTTTGACGATTTCGCGCCCAAGGAACTGCCCAACGGGGAGATCATTCTCGTCTCGACGCGGCGCGGCGGATGGCACCGCTGCGGCACGCCGGGCTGCGAGGTGTACACGCTTGCGCTGATGAACCCGGACGGCAGCGGCATCCGCACCGTGTCCTAACACGAGACGCAGGAGTGAGACCCGGCGGTGCTCAAC
>CALDSM010000324.1 GCA_937923585.1 uncultured bacterium | reverse complement strand
TCATAACCAGCGGTTCCGGCGGCGGCGGCGGATGCGGCGGCCCGGGTCCGGACGACGATGGTGCGGGCGGCACGTGGGCGTCTGGCGGTCAGGGCGGTGGCGGCAACAAGGGAGCCGCGCAAACCTTGGGCAACAGTATCGGCAACAGCGCAACGACGCCCGGCGGTGGTGGCGCGGCCGGCAGCGGAGGCACGGGCGGCAGGGGCGGCGATGGCGGTGTGGGCGGCACGGGCGCAGCCGGCGGTGGTGCGGTGGTGCTCGGCGCAAAAGGCCTGCTGTCCCTGACAGGCGGCACGCTTGACATTAGTGCCGGCACGCCTGCCAACGGAAACGCGGGTGCGGACGGTTCCTCCGGCATGTCTGGCGGACTTTCCTCTGCCGGCCGGATGGGTTCTTCCGGCGGTGTCGTGAACAGCAGTTCCGGATCGGGCGGCACGGGCGGCATGGGCGGAGCCAATGGTGCCGGCGGCACGGGCGGCGCGGGCTCTGCGGGCGGCAACGGCGGCAGCGGCGGCAAAGGCACGCCGGGAATGGTCAAACTGCACGGCTCGGTGGTGCTGGCCAACGGCGCAATGATTCGCGCGGCGAACGGCGCCTCGACAATGCCGGAGCATCGGGGCCGCTTCACACTGGTGTCGAACTTGGATGCGGCGGCGGCCGCCGCCCAGGCGCCGGCCCTCTCCGAGTCGGAGGTGGTCACCGGCACAGCTTCGGATGACGCGCTGCTGACGGCGGACAATACCGTCTTCGGCGGCAGCACCAATGCGCCGTTCATCGGCGAATTGGTGGAAGGTCCGGGAACGGCCGGCTTGCTGAAACCCGGGTACTGGAATGAGCCGGAAGTGGTGACGGACGCGGCATACAGAACGGACGAAGTCTCCGTGGTTCGCCTGCACGGCGTGTTCAAGGGGCTTGACCAGATATTCGTGGTCAACGATACGGACAATGCGGTTGAGTCATTTGAAATGTCAATCAACGGCGCCACCCGTCTGGTGGGCCCGATACCCGCAAAGACCGCCTGGACAACCACCGGCCCGCCCGTATTCAGCCTGTTCTACGCGGCGGGCAGCCACGGCACTCTGAGCGGCGCCGCGCGGCAGTACGTGGAGACGGGCCGCAGCGGGTCCATGGTCGTGGCTGTGCCGGATCCGGGCTACAGCTTCGTGAGGTGGGGCGACGATGTGATGACCGCAGCGCGCACGGACTTGTCCGTGGCGGCGGACCTTACGGTGACGGCAATCTTCGCGGACCTCGCACCGCCGGCCATCACCCTTGGCGGCGATGCGGATCTGACGCTGGAATGTCCCGCCGCCTACCCGGCGGACGCGGGCGCCACGGCATACGACAGCGCCGACGGCGACATCAGCGGAAGTATCGTGCGGACGGGGCTCGAGCCCTCTCCGGCGCCGCTCCCGGCCGGCATCTATTACGTCCGCTACAACGTGAAGGATGCGGCAGGCAATGCCGCCGCGGAAATCACGCGGACCATACATGTGACGGACACGGCCATACCGGTCATTGGTCTCGTGGGTTCCGTGACGGCGGCGGTTGAGTGCGGCGCTTCGTACGAAGATGCAGGTGCAATGGCGTTCGACGCCTGCTCCGGGGACCTGACCTCAGCCATTGCGATGGTGAATCCGGTCAATCCGGCGGTGCCCGGCACCTACGTGGTTACCTACAACGTGGCCGACGGCAGCGGTGTCCGCGCTGCGGAAATCACGCGCACAGTGACGGTTGCGGACAGCACTGTGCCTGTCATAACCCTCAACGGGACGTCTGAAATCACAGTGCAGTGCGGTGACGCGTACACCGATGCCGGCGCGACGGCCATGGACGGCTGCTCGGGCCTTCTGACGGGCAGCATTGAGACGCAGGACACAGTGAATCCGGCGGTGCCCGACACCTACATAGTCCGTTACAACGTCACGGACGGCAGCGGCAACCGCGCAGCAGAAGTTGCGCGCACGGTGCGCGTGATGGACACCGTCCCTCCGGCCGTCACGCTGTTGGGCGATGCCTTTGTACAGGTTGAGCGCGGCAAGACCTATACGGACGCGGGCGCGACGGCCCTCGACGGTTGCGCGGGCGACCTGACGTCGTCCATTGCAACGGAAAACCCAGTCAATCCCGAAGTTTGCGGCATGTACGTCGTCCGCTACAATGTCACGGACGGCAGCGGCAACCGCGCGGCAGAGGTGACACGCACGGTGGCCGTGGTGGTGCTGGATACGACACCGCCCGTCATTACATCCTGCCCGATGAACAGGACGATTCCTGCCGACGCCTCCTGCGCTGCGCACGTGCCGAACCTTATCAGCCAGGTTGCCGCGACCGACGACAAGACTCCGGCTGAAGGTCTCCTGGTTACGCAAAGTCCCCCGGCGGGCGAAAGGCTTGCAGGCCTGGGCGCGCATTCGGTGACTCTGTCGGTGACGGACGCGGCGGGCAACGAGGCGACCTGCCAGACGACCCTCACGCTGACAGCCTTTGATGGCAGCGTCAGCAGTCCGACCCCGGTTCCCTGGGAAACCAACGGAACCGTGAACGCCATGACTGCCACGGCGAATGCATTGTACATCGGCGGCCAGTTTACTTGGATCGGTTCCGTCGGCGGTGCACCGGAAGACAGCATCACCTGCGCGAATCTTGCCGCAGTGGATCCGGTTTCGGGCGCGCTGCTGGATTGGAGTCCGGGCATTGACGGGTCTGTTCAGGCGCTGGCGCTGTCAGCTGACGGTGAAACGCTGTACGCGGGCGGCAACGGCTTCGTGGTCGCGGTAAGCATTGCCACCGAAGTGGCGGTGCCGCTAACCGGAACCAGTGGCGCGGTTGCGGCCTTGGCCGTGTCGGACACGCTGCTGTACATCGGCGGCGAATTCACGCAGCAAGACGATCCAGACTACTATCTGGACGCGTTCGACCTGACGGCCAACCAGTACACGGGCTGGTCGGCGGCGGTGTCCGGACCCGTGCATGCGCTGGCCGCGTCCGGCACAACCCTGTATGCCGGTGTGGCGAACGGGGTCGAAACGGTGGACATCGCTCCGGCAGGCTCCGGCGGCGTGACGCAGTTCATTGCCGCGGACGGTCCGGTGGATGCCCTGTCGGCCGCATGCGAGACCGTGTATGCCGGCGGTGGATTCACTCAAATCGGCGGACAGGCACATGACGGTCTTGCCGCGCTGACACTTGCCGGGACCGCCAAGCCCGGTTGGACGCCGGCGATGAACGGCCCGGTGGGTGTCCTTGCGGTCGCCGATGCGGCCCTGTACGCCGCAGGCGGCTTCACCGCCGTCGGCGCGGTGGCGGCTCCCGGCATTGTCCGTTTTGACGACAAGACAGGGCCCACGGTGACGGTGGAACAGGCGCCGGGTCAGGCGGACCCGACGACCGTGTTCCCCGTCACGTTTGACGTGTTGTTCAGCGAGCCGGTGACCGGTTTCGCGGCGAATGACGTGACTTGGAACGGCACAGCAGCGGGAATGACCTTCGAGGTTGGCGGTTCCGGAGCTGTCTACACTGTCACCGTTACGGGCGGCGGACTGGGCACGTTACAGCCTTCAATCGCGGCCGGCCGTTGCAGGAATGCCCTCGGCCACCTCAATGCCGCGTCGGCAAGCGTTGACAACACCGTGACGATGACCGTTCCCTCGATCGTAGTCACGTCGCCCAACGGCGGCGAACTGCTGGCTCCAGGCTCGACAAATCAGATCCACTGGTCGTCGGTTGGCCTGGCCGGAAATGTCCGTCTTTACCTGTATGACGGTGCAACGCGGGTAACCACACTGGCCAGCACCCTTCCGATCACGGCGGGAAGTTCGGGCCATGCGTGGACGGTTCCGGACACGCCGGGCAACAAGTACCGCATCCAGATT
>CALDSM010000323.1 GCA_937923585.1 uncultured bacterium | reverse complement strand
TCGAGGCTGAGATGGCCGATGGTGGCCGCGTTCACAAACACGGCCTTTCCCAGACCCAGGTGCGCGCGGGCAAAGTCAATCTCGCGGTTGGCCAGCGCGGGGAACGAAGCGGTGACATCCCGGTCCCGCAGCACGTCCGTTACCCGAACCTGTTCACGGCCGCGGTGGAAGGTGCGGCGCACCTCGAAACGCTGGCCGTCCTCCAGTTCGTACAGGATGCTGCCGCCGTAGCGCTCGGGCCGGGTCCAGGGCAGGCGCAGCGCGTTGCTTTCCTCGTACAGGGCCTGCGCGCCGTCGCGCTTCTGCCCGTACAGCATGTCCGTGACAAAGCAGCGGACCGTGGATTTGCCGCGCTCGTTCGGGCCCAGCACCACCTGCAGTCCCGGCCCAAACTTCAGCGTGCAGTCGGACAGGCGGCCGTACCCCTCGATGAACAGCTCGCACAGCCTCATGGAAGCGGCGCCTCCATGCCGCGCACCCGCGGTTCACGGCCCAGGAATGCGGCCAGCCCAATCTCGCGCGCCCGGTCAAGTACGGCCCTGCGCGCCGGGTCAACCGCCGTGTCGCGCTCGCCCGTCACATGGCGCACGAACTCGCCCAGCGCCGTGTCCTCCACGCCCGCCGCCTCAAAGTCGTCGTCCGCCCGGGTCTGGTCGTCAATGCAAACCGCCTCGAAGCGTCCTTCGAGGGCGCCGGCAAGATTCGGAATGCCGTCGCGCAGTTCCGGCGGTGCGGCGCCGGTGAGCACGGCGCGGGCCACCACGGCGGTGTCGGGCTGGGCAAGCCTTTCCACCACCGCTGCGGCCAAAGTGTCCGCATCGCGCAGCGCGGCACAGTCAATTTCAGCGGAGGTGTAGACCAGTCTGGACGACTGCCGCGGCGCGACGAGCACCGTTGCGGACAGGTTGTTGCCCTCGGGCGGGATGATCTCCACCTCCAGCAGATGCATCGGCCCCGGTTCGTCAAAGCCGCCGCCCTCGGGCGGTCCGGGATACCACGCCTGGAATCCCTGGTCCTGACGCACCGCGATCATGCGGTGCAGGTGGCCCAGGGCCAGATAATGCAAACCGGGCTGCGCCACGGAGAAGAGATCGAAGGCTGCGTGCGGCTTGTCTTCCGGACCCAGGCAGGACCGTTCCGCGCCGTGGGCCAGCGCCACATGCATGCGTCCGTCGCGCGGCACGCGCAGGCGCGCAAACGTCCCGTCCGGAATGTCCGCTCCCGTGCAGGCAAGACCATGCACGGTCAGCGGGGTGCCGGGGCATTCCCATCGGGTCCATTCGGGGCGGCTGAAGATGTGGACGTTGGCGGGCCATTCCTCAACGAACCACGGCGAGTCTTCGGTGTGGGGATCGCGGTGGCCCGGCGCGATGAGAATCGGCAGCGGCGAGAGACGCTCGAACTGTTCGCGCAGAAACGCCAGTGTGTCACGGCTGACCCGGTCCTGTTCGTAAAGATCGCCCGCGATGAGCACCGCCTCGGCACCGCAGGTCCACGCATGGCGCAGCACTGCCGCGAAGGTCTCGCGCAGTTGGTGGCGGCGCCTGGCGCCGAATCCCGGCGGCATGCCCGCATCGGCGAAACAGGCGTCCAAATGTATGTCTGCGGTGTGTATCAGTTTCATCGAAAGATCGAACTTTCCTCGCGCCGCGCATGCGGTTTGAACTGCTATAGTGTGCCGATTTTGTCCGGCGAATCCAAGTCATGCGCGGAGTCTCAAGGTTTCACACAATTCTAAGTATGTCCTCCGGAACCCATGCGAACAATAGGTGCTACCAACGTGCCTGCGGGGCTGTCCGTGTGCTACCATACCACGCCATGAGCGATTTCCCCGGCGACAGCCTCATCACGGTACGTGATCTGCATAAAGTCTACACCATGGGCTTGGATTCCCTGCACGCCCTAGATGGTGTGTCTTTGGACATTGCGCAGGGCACCTATGTGGCGGTCATGGGGCCTTCCGGGTCCGGCAAGACGACCTTCCTGGACATTTTGGGCTGTCTTTCCAGGCCCACATCGGGCGACTACTGGCTCAAGGGGCACAAGGTCAGCGAGTTCAGCGAAGGCCAACTGGCGCAAATCCGCAATCAGGAAATCGGCTTCGTCTTTCAGAACTTCAACCTGTTGGCCCGCAGCACGGCGCTGGACAATGTTGAACTGCCCCTGATGTACGGGGCCGTACACCGGCGTGACCGCACCGGCCGGGCAAAGGAGGCGCTGGCCGCGGTGGACCTGGCCAACCGCATGGGCCACCGCCCGGCCGAGCTTTCCGGCGGCCAACGCCAGCGCGTGGCCATCGCCCGCGCGCTGGTGAACAAGCCGAGCATCATCTTTGCCGACGAGCCGACCGGCAACCTGGACACGCACAGCGGCGAGGCGATCCTCGCGATATTCAAGGAACTCCACCAGCAGGGCCACACCATCGTGATGGTGACCCACGAACCCGACGTGGCGGCGCACGCGCAGCGCGTGATCAGTTTCCGCGACGGCAAGATAGTGAGCGACATATGGCAGAAGCAAGCGTAACCAGGAAGATCATAGGGACGCTGTTCTGGCTTGGCCTGGCCGGGCTGGCCATCGGCGGCGGCGTGGCCTACTCTATGCGCGAGATTCCCCTGAAGGTGACCGTGACCAAGGTGACTCGCGGCATGGTTACGGAGACGGTGGCCGCCATCACCTCGGGCACGGTAACCGCGCCCAACGCGGCCAAGGTCGCCGCGGGCGGCATCGGCACCGTTTCCGCGGTGCATGTCAAGGAGGGCGATGCTGTCGCCGAGGGTGCGCCGCTGCTTGAACTGGCCCACGCGGAACTGGACGCGCAGGTGGAACTGGCGAAGGCCAACCTGAAGGTCGGTGAATCACGGGTCAGCCAGGTGCGCGCCGGCGCCCAGATTGCCAGGGAGGTGGCCGACATCGAGCTGCGCCGCGCCAATTCGGCGCTGGAACTGGCCCAGGCCGACTTCAGCCGCGTCAAGGCGCTCACTGAGAGGCAGGCCATTTCCCAGAGCGACTATGACAAGGCGTCGCTGGCGCTCAAGACGGCCCACGACGCCAAGTCAGCGGCCGAGGCCGGGCAGCGCCAGGCGCTGCTGCATGACGAGGACCTGCGCATCGCCGAGGCGAACATCGAGCAGCTTAATGCGGCCATGGCGGCCGCCGAAGCCATGCGCGAAAAGGCTTTTGTGCGCGCCCCCTTTGCCGGCGTGGTCGCCAAGATCATCACCCAGCTGGGCGAGGCCGTGGTCATGGGCATGCCCGTGGTTTACATGGTCCAGTCCGAAGGCTCCTACATCGAGGCGCCCTTCGACGAGGCGAACCTGGAGACGCTCAAGATAGGCCAGCCCGCCGAGATCGAGATTGACTCGATGCCCGGCAAAGTGTTCAAGGGCACGCTCACCTACATCAGCCCCGTCGTCACCGTCATGGAGCAGCTCAGCCGCAGCCTGATCTGCAAGGTCAGCATTGACGAGGGCATGGACAAGTTCCGGCCCGGCATGTCGGCGGACGTGACCATCATCACCGACAAGAAGGACGACGTTCCCTTTGTGCCCACCGAGGCGCTGGTGCGCGACACGTTCGCCTATGCGGTGGAGGGAGGCCGGGCCGTGCAGCGGGACGTGAAGGCCGGCATCGGCAACTGGGACCAGCGCGAGATTCTCGGCGGGCTCAGGGAGGGCGACACCATCATCACCTCCATCTCGCTCAAGGGCCTCACGAACGGGTCCAAGGTAGAGGTGGTGGAGGCGCTGGACGAATAATGCGCGGTCTGGACCACTTCTTCACGGCCATCCACTCGATCGCGGCGAACAAGGTGCGGTCGCTGCTGACCACGCTCGGCGTGATCATCGGCGTGATGTCCGTGATTCTGCTGGTGGCGCTGGGCGAGTCCGTGCAGGCTTACGTCCAGAAGGAGTTCGCCGTGATGGGCAGCAACATCCTGATCATCACGCCGGGCAAGCAGGAGACGGTGGGCATCGTGCCCATCACGGCCGGCAGCAATTACAAGCTCACCTATGAAATCGCCAAGACGATCAAGCGCAAGGCCGCAGGCGTCACGGGCGTGGCCTCCAACATCATGGGCCTCGCCAACGTCCGCTACGGCAAGCGCTCGCGCAGCGTGCTGACCTTCGGCACGACCCCCGATTTCGACCGGGTGCGGCAGCTCTACACCCAGATTGGCCGCTTCATCACCGAGCGCGACATCGAGCGGAACAACCGCGTCTGCGTCATCGGCACCACCCTCCAGCGCGAGCTGTTCGGCGAGGAGTCGGCCCTCTACAAGCGCGTGACCATCAACGGTTCCAAGCACATGATTGTGGGCATCCTCGAGGAGCGCGGCATGGCGCTCGGCATAGACCTGGGCGACATCTGCATCATACCGCTGCCCAGCTCGCAGGACCTGTTCAACCGAAAGGAGCTGTTCGAAATCCTCTGCTCCGCGCGCAGCCAGGAGGACATCAAGCGCGCCGCCAAGTCGGTCCGCGCGATCATGCTGAACGCCTTCGACAACAACGAGGACTTCACCATCACCGACCAGAACGGCATGCTCGGCGCGTTCACCCGCATCTTCGACATGCTGCGGCTCATGCTCGCGGGCATTGCGTCCATCTCGCTGCTCGTCGGCGGCATCGGCATCATGAACATCATGCTCGTGTCCGTGCGCGAGCGCACCCGCGAGGTCGGCGTCCGCATGGCCATCGGCGCGCGCCGCTTCGACATCGCCCTCCAGTTCCTCATCGAGTCCGTCACCCTCAGCGTCATGGGCGGCCTCATCGGCATCGGCCTGGGGGCGCTGGGCTCCTTCGTCATCCGCACGCTCTACCCCACCCTCC
>CALDSM010000322.1 GCA_937923585.1 uncultured bacterium | reverse complement strand
GACCACCGAGATCTACACTCTTTCCCTACACGACGCTCTTCCGATCTCCCGTATCGCGCCCAGTGCATGCTGGCCACCCCAGGTCACCACCGACACGGCAATGCCGGCGAGCAGCAGGGGAATCTTCTCCGCCAAGAGCCGCAAAGCCCGCCGCGCGAGTTGCCTGTCGCCCCACTCAACGTGAAAACGCCCCAGCGGCCATGCGTCAAGGAGAAGCAGCACGGCGGGAAGCGGCGCGGCGCTGGTCTTTCCGGCAAGCGCCAGCAGTCCGGCAACGGTTACCGCGCCGTAGCGCAGCCAACCGGGTCGCTGCGCATACCATCCGTGGGCCAGCAGGGTCAGCGCGAAGAAGGCACCGCAGACCAGGTCCTTCCGGCTTGAGACCCACGCGACATCCTCCACCGCCAGCGGATGGACGGCAAACAGCGCCGCAGCGGCAAGACTGACGCCGCGCGCAACGGTCAGCACGCGCAGCGCGGCGTAAAACGCCCCCACCGCCAGCAGATGCCAAAGCACGTTCACCAAATGGTGCCCGCCAGCCCATGTGCCGAAGAGGCTCACGTCAGCCATATGCGTGATGGCCGTAAGCGGCATCCATATGCCATACAGGTTGTTGGTGAACGCCCAGCCCAGCCCGTGTCCCGTCAGCCCCTCCTTGATGACCGGGTGCTGCGAGACCATGAACGAGTCATCGCCCTGGATAAAGGGAAAATTTGCCGTGCGCGCATACAAAACGACCACGGCGACCAGCACGGCGGCCAACCCCGCCGCGGCGGCAACGGGTGTTATGTCGGGGCGTTCGGCAGCCGGGTGAGATTTCGTTTTGGCTTTGCGGCGCTTCATGAGCAGAGAGTATATCGGCGCAAAACACGCGGAGGCAAGGGATCGCCGGGGACGGCGCATGGACAAACACGGACCTGCACGGACGAATACAGGCCGGGAAAGCAATACCAATTAACCGATTGGCCGCCTTGCCGTCAGTTTCGGTATACTGATGCGCCGTTGTGGTTCCCTTTTCCCACAATCCCACATCCCCGAACGCACTATGAGCCTTATACGACTGGAAAATGTGAGCAAGTCCTTTGCCGGCGAGCCTGTGCTCGACGGCGTGAGCCTGCGCATCGAGGAGCGCGAGCGCATCGGCCTCATCGGCCGCAACGGCACGGGCAAATCCACCATCTTCCGCATTATCACCGGCGAGATGGAACCCGACTCGGGCGTCATCGAGCGCATGCGGCGCATGCGCTTCGCGTGCCTGGCCCAGTTGCCGCAGGTGCCGGAGAACACGCCCATCGAGAAGATCGTGCTCGACTCCTTCGCCGAACTCATCGAGCAGGAACAGGCGCTGCACCGGCTGGAGCACCAGATGGCCGACGGCGACGAGTCGGTGCTGGCCGAATACAGCGACTTGCAGCACGAATTCAGCGTGCGCGGCGGCTACACCTTCCGCACGCGCGTCCGCCAGGTCCTGCAGGGACTCGGTTTCCGGCTCGACGAATTCAACCTGCCGTACAGTTCGCTCAGCGGTGGCCAGCGCACGCGCCTGCGCCTCGCGCTGGTGCTGCTGCAGGACGCGGACCTGCTGCTGCTCGACGAGCCCGAAAACCACCTCGACATGGAGGCGCGCGAGTGGCTGGAGGCGTACATCAAGGACGCCCGCGAGGCGGTCATCATCATCTCCCACGACCGGCGCATGCTGAACGCCGTGACCGAACGCATCATCGAGGTGGAGCGCGGCGAAATCTTTGACTACACGGGCAACTACGACTACTACGTCGGGAAGAAGGCGTTGATCCGGGAGCAGCAGCAGAAGGCCTTTGACCGGCAGGAAGATTTCATCCGCAAGGAAACGGCGCTCATCGAGAAGTTCCGCTACAAGAACACCAAAGCGCGGATGGTCCAAAGCCGTATCAAGCGGCTCGACAAGATGGAGAAAGTGGACGCGCCGCCGCCGGAGGCGTCGGACGTTTCCTTCGGGCTGGGTGAGGTGGTGCGCAGCGGCGAGGCCGTGCTCCACGCGCACAAGCTGTCCATGGCCTACGGCCCGCTGCGACTCTACCACGACGTGTCGTTCACGGTGCGCCGCGGCGAACGCGTCGGCGTCATCGGCGCCAACGGCACCGGCAAGACCACCCTGCTCCGCCACATCGCCGGACAGCACCCCGGCACGGGCGGGGAGGCACAGCTGGGCCACAAGGTCAGTCTCGCCTTCTTCGAGCAGAACCACGACGGCGTCAACCGCGCAAACGACATCCTCGGCGAAATCATGTCCATGCGGCCCGGTTGGAAACCCGAGCAGGGCCGGCGGTTCCTGGGCCGTTTCCTGTTCACCGGCGAAGACGTGTTCAAGCCGGTGGCCACGCTCAGCGGCGGCGAACTGGCCCGCGTGGCCATGGCCAAGCTGATCCTGAGCGATGCGAACCTGCTCCTGCTCGACGAGCCCACCAACCACCTCGACATCGCCTCGCGCGAGGCGCTCGAACCGGCCTTGGCCGCCTACGAGGGCAGCATCATCCTCGCCAGCCACGACCGCACGCTCGTGGACAAGCTGGTGGACAAACTGGTCATCTTCGAGAACGGCACCGCCACGGTACACCTGGGCAACTACACGCACTACCGCTGGAAGCACAAGCAGGAGGAGGAGGACCGGGAGATCAAGTCCACCGACGAGGTGCTCCGCATCCGCCGAGAAACCGAGGAGCGCGAGAAGAAGAAAGCCCGGCAGCGCGACGACCGCAAGGAGAAGAAGCGCGTCGAGAAACTGGAATCCGACATCGCCGCGATGGAGGCACTTATCGAGGAGTTCAGCCACCGCTTCGCCGCCCTCGACCCCGCCGACTATGCCAAGGCCCAGGCACTCAAAGATGAATATGAGGGCATGAAACAGGACCTGCAGGAACTCTACGCCGAGTGGGAAGAGTTGGCCGGGTAAGGGACAATTGACAGTTGACAATGGACCGGACAGGAGGACCGCAGAAACTCCCCTGTCCGCAATCCCATACTTCCCATACCTCGCATTCTTCCCATGCTTCCCCCCCACTCCCGCACCAATCACCTCCACGCAAAACAAGAACGGCGGGAGGCGTCTTGTCTGACGCCTCCCGCCGTTTCATTTGCGGGGGATGTCTACGCGGCCGTTATTTGGCCTTCTTGGGCTTCTCGGGCGGCGGAACATAGCGTCCGCACGGATGCTCGTAGTCATTCTTCGCATAGTCCCGGTATGCGGGCGGAATCGTGTTGTCCATGCCGCCGTTGGCCAGCCAGGACAGTTTGCCGTCCATAAGCAGGCCTGCGACCTTGCTGTACACCTTGTTCTTGTTCTTGACCGCCTTGAAGTTGGCCTCGATGCGCTTGCGCGCCTCCTTGCAGAACAGGTCGGCCAATTCCTGCGGCGTCTGGTCGGCGGGATTCTTGGCGAGCAGATGGTCGGCGTAGGCCAGCGTGGCCGCCATCACGAACATGTCCGTGCCGATGTCCACGAAGTTGCCGAGGATGATCTGCTCGTATTCCATCTTGGGCCCGAACTTGGCCATGGTGAAGAACAGGTTGCGGGCCAGCCGCTTGCAGGTCTTGGCGGCGAAGGCAAGGTGGGCGCGGTTGGTGCTGTTGAGCTTCTTGGCCTCCGGTGTGCCCGCGGGCATGAACACCTTGGGCAGCCAGGTCATGTAGAAGGCGGCGGCGTTCATGAGGAGCTTGATCTTGCCCTCCTTCTGGCCGGGTTTGGGCATCATGATCGGCATGACCAGTTTGAAATGGGTGTCGAGCGCCTCGCGGGCCATGATGAGGTGCATGACCTCGGAGGAACCCTCGAAGATGCGGCCGACGCGCATGTCGCGCATGGCCATTTCCAGACCGACGGGCCGGTCGCCGCGCTCGTACAGGGAGGTGGCGCGCTCGTAGCCGCGGCCGCCGCGCACCTGCATGTAGTCGTCGAGCATCTTCCACAATGTCTCGGAGCAGTAGTACTTGGCCGCGGCCGCCTCAAGGCGGATGTCGGCGTTCTTCTTGTCCGCAAAGGCGCAGGTCAGGTAAACCATGGCCTTCATCGAGAAGAGGCTCGCCGCGTAGTTGGCCAGTTTCTTGGAGATGGACTGGTGCTTGCCGACCGACTGGCCCCACTGCACCCGGCTGTTTGCCCACCACGTGGCGTCGTCGATGAAAGCCATGCCCGTGCCGACACCGGCGGCGGGAAGGCCGAGACGGCCGACGTTGAGCGTGGACAGGGCGATCTTCAGGCCCATGCCCGGCTTGCCGACCATGTTCTCCTTCGGCACCTTCACGTTCTTGAAGATGAGCGCGCCGTTGGCGATGCCGCGCAGGCCCATGAACTTGCAGCGGTGGACCCGCTCCACGCCCGGCATGTTTGTCTCGACCACGAAGGCCGAGATCTGCGGGATGGACTTGCCGTTGGGCAGCACCTTGTCCGGCGTCTTGGCCAGCACCACGATCAGCGTGGTCAACTCGTCGTAGCCGTTGGTGCACCACAGCTTGTCGCCGTTGATGAGGTAGTAATTGCCGTCCTCGGTCGGTGTCGCCGTGCTCACCATTTTGGCCGGGTCGGAACCCACATCGGGCTCGGTCAGCGCAAAGGCCGAAATCTCGCCGGCGGCGAGGCGGGGCAGCCATTTCTTCTTCTGCTCTTCGGTGCCGAACTCCTTGAGCGGCTGCGGCACGCCGATGCTCTGGTGGGCCGACAGGTAGGTGACCGTGTTGGAGCAGTAACTGCCGACAAGGCCGAGCACGCGCGCGTAGTTGGATACTGACAGGCCGAGGCCGCCGTACTCCTTCGGGATCTTCATGCCGAAAATGCCGATGTCCGCCAGCGCCTTGAGCGTCTCGCGGGGATAGGTCTCGGTCTCGTCAATCTTGTAGGGATCCACGTGCTGCTCAAGCACGGCCTTCACCTTCTCAAGATACTCATCACCGATCTTCTCATCCTCGGGCGACTGGGTGGGGAAGGGATTCATCAGGTCCCAGCGGAAATTGCCCTTGAACATTTCCGCGGTGAAACTTACCGCGTCCCATTCGGCCTGGCGGGCATCCTCCGCCATTTGCATTGCAACATCTTTTGCCTTGTCATCAGCCATGATACGATCCTCGCTTCGGGTTGGAACTCATATACCTACCGACAGGTAAACTCCATCACTGACATATTACCACGTTGCGCTCGGCGCTGCAACGGATTTTTGCAGAATTATCTGTTCCCGGCTGTGGCCATGTCAAGGCCGCCTTAAAGCCGTGTTATTTCACATGATATGCAATTGCACGACGGAACGCAATGCTGCGGATGGGAATGGTCGGGGATACTATCGTGCCGGCGGTTTCTTTGCGGGCAAGCCCGTACACAGAAACGGGTTGCCGTCCCGTATGTATGCAACCAGCGGGAACGGCGGCTGCTTCAGCGGCGTTTAGTGTCGGACTCTGCGGCAAGGCGCGGACAGAAGTGCCGCCACTGCAAAGATCGCGACCAGAAGGTCGGCCGCCCCCGCATCTGGTGCCTGGCGGCCGCCTGCGCAGTTGAACACCCCGCCGGTCTTGACACCTGTGCCCGTCAACGAGACCGTTGCATTTCCGCCGTTGCTGCTGAAGGAAACCATGCCTGAGAAATTCCCCCCCTTGTCGGGAGCGAACCGCACGGTAACAGTGGTACTCGCGCCCTTGGAAAGGGAGAAGGCGCTTGCGCCGACAAACTCAAACTGCGTGTCCCCCGTGAGACTTGCCGCACCGGTGAGCGTTCCCGTGCCACTGTTCTTCACCGTGAAGGCGGTGTCGGAAATGGCACCCGCTTTGACCTCGCCAAAAGGAGTCTTTGGGGACGCCGGAGACACAGACAGCGCGGGCACGACAGGGGCCGCGTCTACTGTGAAGACTTTTTCCGTCTCGACGGGGGGGACGGGGCTGCCGGTACGCGCGGCACTGGCGCGCAGTGTGTGTACCCCCACACCCAAGGTCAGAGTGAGCGGAAAATGGCCGGATTCATCCCCCGACACTCCGATGGAAACA
>CALDSM010000321.1 GCA_937923585.1 uncultured bacterium | reverse complement strand
ACGAGATCTGATCGTGACTGGAGTTCAGACGTGTGCTCTTCCGATCTCGTCAATTTATTAACAGTTTTGCGTATTTTATACGTAAAACACGCACAACAAGCGCATGCGACAAGAAATGATGCCGTGAATTCCGCGGGGCGCGGAACATGGGCAAAATGCAGGGCCCGTGAAACGGAGCGGAACTTCCGTTCACCCCCCCCCCCGCTCCGGCGCTCCCAATGCCAAACAGAAAAGGATTTCCACCCGCATTCGGGTGGAAATCCTTTTCGTTTCGTCTTGAGTCTTCCCGGAGGGAAGCGTCGTTCGGTTTAGCGCTTGCTGAACTGGAAGCGCTTGCGGGCGCCGGGCTGGCCGGGCTTCTTGCGCTCCACCTCGCGGGAATCGCGGGTGAGCAGCCCTGCCGACCGCATGACGGACCGCATGTTCTCGTCGTTCTCGACGAGCGCGCGGGCAATGCCGAGGCGCAGCGCACCGGCCTGGCCGGCAAGACCGCCGCCGTCGCAGCGGGCGCGCACGTCAAAACTCTCGCGCATGCCGGTCAGGTCGAGCGGCTGGGTGGCCAGCTGCACCAGGGTCTCGCGGGCGAGGTACGCCTCAACGGGCCTGCCGTTGACAAGAAACTTGCCGGAACCCGGCTGGATGCGCACGCGCGCCGTGGCGCGTTTGCGCCGTCCCTTGGTCACAACTTCTTTGGTGGTGGGGTCATTCACGGGTAATCATCTCCTGCAATCGTGCGGATCAAAACTCGTACGGCTTGGGGTTCTGGGCGGCCTGCCCGTGCTCCGCGCCCGCATAGACGCGAAACTGGCCGGCCAGCTTGTGGCCCAGCCGGTTGTGGGGGAGCATGCCACGGATGGCTGTCTCGAGCGCGCGGGTGGGCTGCTTGCGCATCATTTCGCCCAGCTTCGTCTCTTTGAGGCCGCCCGGATACCCGGAATGGTTGTAATACACCTTCTTGGCCAGCTTCCCGCCGGTAATCTGAATCTTCTCGGCATTGATAATGACCACATTGTCACCGCAGTCCAAGAACGGGGTAAACTGGGGTTTGTGCTTGCCGCGCAACAACTTGGCTGCTTCCGCGGCTATCCGGCCCATGGACTTGCCGGTGGCATCTATCAGATGCCATTCTTTCTTAACTTCCCCCTGTTTGGGGACGTAGGTCTTCACTAGGCTATCCTCCTGGTCAAGCCAAGACACACCAATCGGCTTAAAGCGTATAAACGTAACGGGGCGCGTATATTAGCAAATGCTGGGGGGAAGATGCAACCGTTTGTTCGCGGGCACAGCGCTCCCGCCTGGGAGGCCCGCGGGAACTCTGAGGATAATGCCGGGGATGGCAGGCATGGGAAGGGCGATTTGAAAGTAACCAACCTTCAGTATTATGGTGGCCGTCAGTTTGGGAGGTTCAGGCGATGTCACCCCATGCCGTTCTCATCGTTTCGCTGGCGGTGGTCAATATTCCCGTGTACTACTTTCTTTACCGAATGCTGTACCGGGACGCGCAGGAATTTCTCGACGCCATCCGCTTCTGGGTCAAGCCCGACCTGTGGTCCCTGCTGGATGGGGAATACTGGGATGACCTCTGGGCGGAGATGAAATTGGGAGTGTTTGTGGCGGGGTGTTCCGGCGCGGTCATGGCGGAAGCCTATCTGGTGTCCACCCACATTCTGACCAGGACCTGAAACAGGCGTTGTACCCTCAGTCGTTCACCGGGTTCCTGGGCACACCGGTTCGCTCCAGATTCCAGATCTTGGCGTATTTCAGGAATACACTGAAGGCCGAAAGACCACACAGCACTGCGCCGTGGTAGCCGTCGAGGAATCCCATCCGCCAGACATACATCTTGAAGAACTTCTGGACAGGCCGCAGCGTCAGGTCAATCAGATTGGTGTGCTTGCCGCGGTCATAGGCGTCCTGCGCGCCCCAGGTGGTGAAGCGCAGGGAGGTGTTGAAATACTCGTCAAAGGTCCGGTACGTGTCGTGGTACATGACCTCGTTGATCTTGCCCACCGTCCCTTCTACCACGACCTTGGAATGCACGCGCCGGTCCAGATAGCGTCCCTTGGCCGTGCGGAACAGACGCAGGTTGTAGTCATGGTGCCAGCCGCAGTGTTTGATGAGTTTGCCGAAGAAGTAGGAATGGCGCAGGATGTCGTATCCGTCAAGGCTGGCGGGATCTTTTATGATGTGCCTGATGCGCTCCATGAGCGCATCGGAGAGGAACTCGTCGGCATCGAGCACCAGGGTCCATTCCGTGGCTATCTGCGGCAGCGCCCAATTGCGCTGGGCGGCGGCGTTAATGTACTCATGCACGGCCACGTGGCCCGTAAAGCGGCGCGCAACCTCATCGGACCCGTCGGAGCACCGGGGATCCACGACGCAGAAAATGTCATCGGCCCAGCGCACGCTTTCGAGGCAGCGCTCGATGCGGTCGCGGGCGTTGGGCACGAGTATGAGTACGGTCAGGTCGTTCAAGGCGCGGTTGCTCCGTTGGGCTCGTTCCTGCTCTTGCTCTTAATCTTGCTCTTGCTCGTCCTCTTGAACTTTGCCCCTTACAGAGCAAGAGCAAGAAGAATTGCAGCCTAATCTTCCAGCAATTGTGCATAGACCGCCAGGGTGCGTTCCACCATGCGGGGCGCAGTGAACTCCTTCTCCACCAGCCGCCGCCCCTCCGCGGCCATGCGGAGCGCCTCGTCGCGGTGTTGAAGGCAGTCCACAATCGCGCCGCCCAGGGCGTTGGCGTCATGCACAGGGACAAGCCAGCCGGTGTGGCCGGATACAACCATCTCATCGGCGCCGCCGGCATGGGTGGCCACCACCGGCGTTCCCGAGGCGAGCGCTTCCAGAATGGAGGTGCCCAATCCCTCAGACCAGCTTGAGGAGACATAGACCGTCCCGGCGCGAATCAGGCGCGGCGCGTCTTCACGCCGGCCCAGGAACCGGACGCAACCCTTAAGGCCAAGCCGGACAGCCCTGCTTTCCAGGCGGCCGCGGAGAGGACCGTCACCGGCAATCGCCAGCCACAGGCCGGGCACGGACTTCCTCGCGAGTGCCAATGCGTCCAGCAGGTTTGCATGGTCTTTGTGGTCCACGAGCGAACCGGCGGACACGGCCAGGGGAACCCCTTCAGGAACGCCCATTTCCGCGCGGGACAGCGGCTCCACATCCACCCGGGCAAGATCAACGGCGCTGTGTACAACGGTAAGGCGGTCCTGCGGTATGCCAAATTCACGCATGACCTGGGCCACCTTGTACGAAACACAGACAATGCGGTCCGGCTGGGCGTACTTCCAAACGTTGGGCAGATGGTCCTTCGGCGGAAAACTGACCCGGCGCGCCGCAATGATTTTGGGGCGGGATTTGCCCGCGAATTTCCCGGCGAGCACGGCGATGCCGTGGGCATGGCTGCTGTGGGCGTGGATGACGTCAATGTGCTCGCGCGCGCAAAGCTGCGCGACCCGCCAGGCGCTGTACAGATCAAACTCGCCGCACAGCGGCAGGGAAACGCGCGTGATCCGCGCACCGCCGTGATCGCCGGTCAGAAAGGGATATCCCTTTCTTCCGGCCACCCAGACCTCGTGGCCGCGTTCCGCCAGGCCCTGGATGAGCCAACTGGCCTGCTGCTCACCGCCGCGCCAGCCGGTCTGTTCATCGAGATGAAGGATTCTCACGGTTTTCGTTTCCATGTGGGACAGCCGCCCTCGGCTGTCAGCCTGAAACCAGCGCCCCGAACGTCAGGCGAGGGCGCCTGACCTACATTGTCCGCGGCCGGCGCTGCCGGTGGATTTCGATGGCGCGGCGGTAGGCATGTTCGGTGCGTCGTGCAAATACCTCCACCGTGAAATCCTTGAGCACGCGCTGCCGGCCCATGCGCCCCATGCGCGCGCGCAACTCGGCGGAGTCGGCCATGCGCCGCAGCGCCGCGGCGAGGGGCTCCACCGTGCCCGCATGCACCACAAACCCCTCCACGCCGTCGGACACAATTTCTTTCAGCCCGCCGTGATCGGAGGCGATCACGGGGATCTCCAGCGCCATCAGTTCCTTGAGGCTGAACGAAGACGTGTCGCAGTCAATGGACGGCTGCACGCCGATGTCCACAGCCTGGAGGCAGGAATCCATGTCCCCGCGGAACCCGGCAAAGGTCACACGGTCGGCAAGCCGCAGACTGGCGGCAAGGGTTCTCAGTTCCCCCTCCAATGCGCCCTGGCCCAGACAGAGCAGTTTGAGCCCGGGATAGTGTTTCGCCAACTGGGCGGCCGCGCGAAACAGAAACTGGTGGCCCTTTGCGGGCACCATGCGCGCCGCAATGCCGCAGACCAGATCATCGTCGGTGTAACCGAATTCGGCGCGCGCTGCGGCGCGCCGTTCGGGGTCGGCGCGGTACTTTTCGGCGTCCACACCGTTGTGAATCGAGCACAACCGCGTCGGGTCAAAGGCGCGCTGGCCGGCCAGGGTCCGCCGGACCACATCGCACACGACAATCTGATAGTCGGTCCAGTCGCGGTTGAGCAGGCGGTTGGGCAGATGGTCTTTCACCGTGTAGGTGTTGTGGCGTGTGCGCAGCAGGCACACGGGAAACCCAAGGCCGCGGTTGGCCAGCGCCAGCGCCCAATGGTCCTGCGAGCCGTTGACGTGCAGAATGTCCGGGTTTGACCGGCGAATGAATTGCCTGGCGCGGCGCAGGTCGTTTGCCCAGGAGAACGGGCGCAGTCCGCCGCGAAAGTTGAACCGGTCAAGCACCTCGCAGCCGGCCTCACGCGCGCCTTCCACGAGCACACTTCCGGACCGGCAGCCGACCGTAACCCGGTGGCCGAGGCGGACCAGTTCACGGGCGAGGCTGAGCAGGTAGCGCACCTGCCCGCCCCCCTGCAGGTGGAAGTCGGCGATGAGAATGTTCAGTCGCGAATCGTCCATGAACTGCTGGCTTTCCACCGGTTGCGGGAGGCGGTCTAAGGGGTTGGCTCCGGGATATCCGGAACGCCCTCCCCGGCGGAGTCTTCCGTCGGCCCGTCGGCCAGCACGGCTCTTTCCGATTCGAGCAGGGCCTGAATGCGCGAATTGGACTGTTCAAGCTGGTCAAGCGCCGCCGTGAGCTCATCCTCAACAGAGGCAAATTCCTCGGAACGTATGATGGTGACCTTGCGGGACATGAATGCAACCCCTGGACCAGTTAGCCTTTGTTTGTCTCAGCGAGACAAAATCATAACACGCGGAAAGGGAATCGGCAAAGCCGTTCCCAAATCCGGCTTGGGACACCGACTCCCCGCGGTGGATTCTTTGATACGGAGCCGGGGAACCCGGTAGACTTTGGGGTGCCGTGCGCGGCAAGCCGTCCCCGCCCACGGGCCTGTGCCGGTGTTCGGGGACTGGCAAAACGTTTGGGGTGATTTGCACCATGGACAACTCGAATGAGCCCATCCCCCCCCAAGGGGAACTGGACATGAGCGCAACGGGCAGTTTCGACAGCCTTGCCCGGAGCGGCAAGAGCGGGCTGTTTTCGCGGCTCGGGGAGCGTTTCAATGAGGCGCTGCAGCAGGGCCGGGGCGATTCGCGCCACCGAAAGGCCGTGGAGGAAATGCGCCGGTCGCCCGCCATCGCGCCGGAAGACCCGGCGGCGCGGAAAACGCGGAATACCGGCCTGAAGCGGCTGGTTATTCCAGAGGGTGTGACGATTGGCGGGTCGCTGACCGGCGGAGCCGAATCCGAGATCGGTGGCCGCATCGAGGGCGACCTGGTCATCGAAGGACCGCTGTTTCTGCTGCGGACCGCCGTGGTGACGGGAAACGTGCATGCGGGTTCATGCCAGATGGACGGATTGGTTGAAGGACGCGTTGAAGTGACCAGCGACTTGGCGATAGGCAAGACCGGCCAACTCAACTCCGATGCCGTGGCCGGGCGCAACGTCGACATATCCGGGCAGGTGAACGGCAGCGTGGTCACGCCCGGACGGCTACGTATGGCGGCGGGCAGCGTTGTCAACGGTGACGTGCGCGTGCGCGTTCTTAACATGGAAGAAGGTGCGGCGCTGAACGGGGTGTGCACAATGCGTGCGCCAAGCCCGAAGATGGAAAGCGCCGGCCCGACACAGGAGCAAACGACACTATGATGCCAGGTTTCTTCTTTCACCCAGCCGATTTGCTGATGATCCCGGCGATCATTTTCTCGCTGTGGGCGCAGTGGGCTGTGAAGAGCGCCTATGCGAAATACTCCCAGATCGGAACCCGGTCAGGGATGACCGGCGCGCGCGCGGCCCAGGCGATCATGGACAGCGCGGGCGTGCAGAACGTAGACATCGGCGTGGTTCCGGGCGAAATGACGGATCACTACGACCCGACGAAGAAGGTCGTGAATCTCTCCGAGGGCGTCTACGGCGGCGACTCCATCGCGGCGGTGGGCATTGCCGCGCATGAAGTGGGCCACGCCATCCAGGACGCGCACCACTACGCGCCGATGAAGCTGCGCCACCTTATTTACCCCGTTTCCTCGATTGGCTCGACGCTGTCCTTCCCGCTGATCTTCAGATCGGAAGAGCACACGTCTGAACTCCAGTCACGATCAGATCTCGTA
>CALDSM010000320.1 GCA_937923585.1 uncultured bacterium | reverse complement strand
CGAGATCTGATCGTGACTGGAGTTCAGACGTGTGCTCTTCCGATCTCTGTGCCTGCCTATGCGGTCCCTTCCCTGACCGACGCCTCCACCGGCGTCAATGTCATCCGCTCGGGGCTCAGTATCCCAAGCGAAACTACCATGCGTATGGCATCATCCACCGACAACCCGCACAGCCGCACGTCCTCGGTCTTGCACATCAGGAACAGGCCGACACTGATGTTGGGCGACGTGGGCAGAAAGACCCTGCACATGTCCGTGCCGTCGGCGCTGCGCACCCTGCCCACGAGAAAGCCCACCGCCTTCACGCCCGGATAGGGGAAGTCTATCAGCACCGGCGCCTCCAGCCCCGAGCCGTTCCCCTCGCTCTTTGCGGCCAGCGTGGCCACAATCTGCTTGGACGCCCCGTAAATCGCCCGGACCAGCGGAATCTTCTCGATCAGGTGTTCACCCATGGATATGAACCGCTGCCCAACCACGAAGGTGGCCACCGCGCCGATGAACCAAAGTCCCGCAAGAAACACCAGAAAGGAGAAACCCAGCAGTGCCCACTGCGGGTGGTCCACCAGAATCACCTCGGTGACCGGCGTGACCTTTGCCACGGTCAGCCCAAAGATGAAGCGCACCACAATCACCGTCATGGCAAGCGGAATCAGCAGCAGCAGGCCCGACAGTAAACGGTTGCGGATGATTGCCTTGTTCCTCGTCCAGTACGAAGGCTTCTCCGGGACAGCCTTCCTCAGAACGTCCGCGCCTCGCACATCGGCAATCCGGGGTTCCCGTTCCGGTATGGGACCGTCATTCAGGACGGTCGGCATGATTATGCCGGCCGACATGGCGGCCTTCATCGCCTCCTCCACGGAAAGACCGCTGGCCTGGAGGCATTCCTTTGGATATATTTCAAGGTAGCCGCTGGTGGGGTTGGGTGTCGTGGTCACAAACACGCGGTAGTAGTCTTTTCCGTTATCCAGCGTCAGCCGCCCCGTGATGAACCCGATCGTCTTCACGCCGGGATAGGGGAAGTCCACCAGCACGGACGCCTCGTAGTTGCTTTGGACTTCCTTTGGGCTGAGAACCTCCACCACCTGCTTTGATGCGCCATAAACCGCCTTAACCAGTGGTATATGGCGAATAACGTACTCAAAAAGCGATATAATGCGTCTGCCCGCAGTAGCCGCCGCAATGATTCCCAGTATGAAGAGCAGCCCCAGAAACAGGACGATTGAGACCCCGATGACAACCGCGTCTGGAAGGGTGCTGCCGGTCACTTGGCGGATAATGGGAGACAGGTATCCCGCCGTCAGGTCATAGCAGAACTGAAGCGCATAGACCGTCACGCCCAGAGGGACCACCACAATAAGCCCCCGGACCATCTGCTTCCGCGCATGCGCGGAAATCCGTTCACCCAAAGGGGTCTTGGCAGATTTGTGCTTCCCGAACATCCCTACCACCATCCCTCCGAGCGATTGGGGACACCAATCTCGCCGTTGAGATTTCAGGCCCCAATTCTCGAATTTTGGACCCTATTCGGTCTCTTTCACCGCGGTATTTCCAAACATTCCGCACTCGAACGCAGTCGCTGTCCCATTCTGACCACGAACCGGCACTTGCAGTGTCAGCAGTCTGAGTGCTATTCCCAGTGCTGAATCTTGAATCCCAAATCCTAGGACTGCGGTTCCACTGTGCTGTAATATTTCCCGGCCCATTCCGGGTTCAACCGCGCTTGAATCTCGAATGCGTCCAGCAGGACCAGTGCGGCCATACTCTCCACCACCGGCACGGCCCTGGGAACGATACATGGGTCATGTCTGCCGAGCACCGCCACCTCGACGTTCTCTCCTGAAACCGTGCTTGTGGGCTGCTTTTGGGCAATCGAGGCCGTGGGTTTCACTGCAACCCGCATGACGACGGGTTCCCCGGTCGAGATGCCGCCCAAAATGCCGCCATGGTGGTTGCTCAGAAAGCGTCCGTCCGCCATGCGGTCGTTCGCCTCGCTGCCGTGCAGTCTCGTGATGGCAAAGCCGTCCCCCACTTCAACGCCCTTCACGGCGCCCATCGTCATGATGGCGCTGATCAGCCGCGCATCCAGCTTCCCAAACACCGGGTCACCCAAGCCCGGAGGCAGGCCGTACACCTCCAGTTGAATAATCCCGCCCACCGAGTCCCTGTTGCCGCGCGCGGCAAGAATCGCCTCCTCCATGGCGGGCGCCACATCCGGGTCGGCGCAGCGCACCGGATTGTCTTCAATTGTGGACAGGTCGCACTGCTGCGCCCGAATTCCGGCGACCTCTATGGCATGGGCTACGATTCTCACGCCGTGCCGCGCCAGCACGAGTTTGGCCAGCGCCCCCGCCGCCACGCGGCACGCGGTCTCGCGGCCCGACTGGCGGCCCCCCCCGCGATGATCCCGAATCCCGTACTTCCGGTAGAAGGTGAAATCGCCGTGCCCCGGTCGAAACAGATCCTTCAGGTCGTCGTAGTTCTTGGATCGCTGATCCTCGTTCTGGATCACCATGGCAATGGGTGCGCCCGTGGTGCGCCCCTCATATTCACCGGAAAGAATCTGCACCGCATCCGCTTCCCTGCGCTGGGTCACCACCTTGCTCTGGCCGGGTCGGCGGCGGTCCAGTTCGTGCTGAATGTCCTCCGCCGTGAACGGAATCCCCGGACGGACCCCGTCCATGACCGCGCCGATGGCTTTGCCGTGGCTTTCGCCAAACGTGGTCACCCGGACGACCTCGCCAAAACTGTTCGCCGACCTCTGGCGCACGGCAAGCTCTTCGCCCACCCGCTCCGCAAGCTGCTCCACAAGTTCGTCCACCGCCCCGCTCGTGGTGTCCAGCACGATGTCCGCATAGGGTTGCAGCACGTCCTCCCGGTGCGCCGTCTGCTCCGCATACTTCCTCTCGCCGTCCTCACCCTGCAGCCACGGCGGCACCCCGTGCTGCGTCGCCCGGCTCCAAAGCGCCGCCAAATCCGCGTGCAGCCACACGAGGATGTTCCCCGCGCGCAATATCTTCCTGGAGTCGGGGTCCATCATGAGTTCGCCGCCGGTAATGATGACCGTGTAGTCAAACGCGGCGGCTTCCGCGGAGGCGTCGCGTTCCAGCGCCCGGAATTCCCGCTCGCCCAGCGACTGGAAGATCTCCCGGCAGGACAGGCTGTTGCCGCTCCGCCGCACATGCAGTTCTTCCACCACCTTGTCGGTGTCCACGAAGGGAATGCCCAGCCGCACGCTGAGCCGCGTGCCCAGCGTGCTCTTTCCCGCGCCCTTGGGCCCCATGATGACAATGTTCATAACGCTGCTTTCCTTAACTTCAAGCCAGGACGCCGCCAAGCTGCCGCACCGCATCGCCGAAACCCGGATAGGTAACGTCCACCGCGTCCGCCCCGTGAACCGTGGTGACGCCGTCCACCCGGGTGCCCGCGATGCTCAGCGCCATGATCACCCGGTGGTCGCCGTGGCCCTCCACATCCGCACCATGCAACGCGCTTTGCTCAATGACAAGCCCGTCCGGAACCTCGGTGACGCGCCCGCCCATTTTCTCCAGTTCCACCCGCATCACACGGATGCGGTCCGTTTCTTTCAGCCTCGCCTGGGGCACGTTCACCAGCCGTGTCTTGCCCTCGGCGAAACACGCCAGCGCCGCCATCATGGGCAGCGCGTCCGGCGTGGCATTCATGTCAATCTCGCAGCCGCGCAGCATCCCGCCCGTCACCCGCACCGCGTCGCCCTCGACCTCCACCGCCGCGTTCATGGCACGAAGGTACTCCACCACCGCCTTGTCCCCCTGCGTGTCCGTCATGTCCAGCCTGCGGCAGGTCACACTGTTTCCCGGCAGCGCACCCGCCGCCAGAAAGAAGGTCGCCGAACTGAAATCGGACGGGATGGGACGGTTCACGGGGTTGTACCGCTGTCCGCCCGCAATGCGGAATTCCGAAAACGCGTCGTCATGCTCCGCACGGACACCCTGCCGCGCCAGCCAGTCCAGCGTCATCACCACATAGGGTTTCTCGTTCAGCACCGGCACCTGCAGCACCGTGTCACCATCGGCCAGCGGCGCATTTACCAGCAGCGAACTGACGTACTGGCTGGTCACCGCCTCAATGGTCGCCTCGCCCCCGCACAGGCGTCCGCGCACGACAAAGGGCGGGTTGCCCGTGCCCAGAGTGGACTCCACACGCGCGCCCAGCGCGTTCAACGCCGCCGCCAGCGGGCCGCAGGGCCTGCGCCGCACCTGGTCATCGCCGGTCAGCACCGCCAGACCCGGCCCCGCCATCAGCGCCGCGCTGCCCAAAGCCATGCGCATCGTGGTCCCCGAGTTGCGCACGTCCATGATATCGTCGGGAGTGCCCGGACTGCCGCCAACCCCCTGCACCCGCCATTCACCGTCGAGTTCGTCAATGCACGCGCCAAACTGGCGGTACACCCGGCGGGCGGCATGGGCGTCCGCCGAATCCAGCGGCGACAGAATATGGCTCGTCCCGTCGGCCAGTGCCGCGATGGCCACGGCCCGAATCGTGTGCGACTTCGATCCCGGTATCCGGACTTCACCGTTCAAAGGCGATTTGCTCACCACGAAATCCATGGAACATCCTCTGAAAGGGCCATTTCAACGCCCCAAGTCTTTCTGCGTCTCTGGAATATGCAATTTGCCGGATGATACTTGCAACAGCGTTCACAATGCCAATTTTGGCCCGTTCGGACGCCTCTTTTCCCGCCCCCGATACGCCTGCTATGCTAGACCCATGAGCCACCTGCATCATTTCTACACACCCTGCTTGAATCTCTCCAGAGGGGAAGACGTGCTCCTGCCCGACGAGGAAGCCCATCACGCACTGTCCGTGGCCCGGCTGCGTGACGGGGATCGCGTCGCCGTGTTTGACGGTCAGGGCGCGGAGGCGCGCGGCCCGCTTTTCCGCCAGGGCAAACGCCAGGCACGGGTGCTTGTCGAAGAAGTCCGGCGTGAAGCCCCGCCCGCCGTCAGTCTTGTCCTTGCGCCGGCCTGGCTTCATCGCGACAAACCGATGGAGGAGATCATCCGCCGCGGCACGGAACTGGGTGTCAGTGTCTTCGCTTTCTGGCGCGCGGCACGCTCGCAGCGCCCGGTGTCGTCCGAGGAAAAATGGCAGCGGCTCGCCGTGGAATCCTGCAAGCAGTCCGGCCGCCTTTACCTGCCCCGCTTCGCCCTCTTCGACGACCTTTCGTCCGCGCTCGATTCCTTCGGCGGCTGTGTGCTCGTCGCAGACATCAACGCCGACTCCCCCGAACTGGTTCTGCCCCCGTCGGCGCTGAAGTCCTGCGCGCTCATCATAGGCCCCGAAGGCGATTTTGTCCCCGAAGAGCGCGACGCCCTGCATCACCATGCGGCCGTGCCTGTGTCGCTGGGAAAGAACGTGCTGCGCACGGAGGCCGCCTCCGTGGCCGCCGCAATCCTTGTGCTGAACGCCCTGGGCGGACTGGGCACGCGCCTTGCACCGCCCCGACACGAATTGGGTTGAACCGCCCCGACAAGATTGCTACGCTTGACGCAGTTCCAAAAGCAAAGGAGACACGCGATGCGCGACGACACAATCTTCGCGAAAATCATCCGGGGAGAGGTACCCTGCGACAAGGTCTACGAGGACGACGACTACTTCGCCTTCAAGGACATCAACCCCGCAGCGCCGGTGCATGTCCTGATTGTGCCCAAGAAGCCCATCCCCATGCTCACCGACGCAACGCAGGAGGACGCCGCCCTGCTGGGAGGATTGCTGCTCGCGGCCAACCGCATCGCGGCTGACCTGGGCATTGCGGAGCACGGTTTTCGCTGCGTGCTGAACTGCGGCGCGGGCGGCGGCCAGCTCGTGTACCACCTCCATCTACACCTGCTGGGCGGCCGCGATCTGGGCTGGCCGCCGGGATGACGGCATGATTATCAACGCAGACACCCGCCTGTGCGCGGTCATCGGCCACCCCGTCGCCCATTCACTGTCGCCGGTCCTGCACAATGCGGCCTTCCGCGCCGCGGGGCTGAACTGCGTCTATCTGGCTTTTGACGTGACCGACGTGGCCGCCTGTCTCCAGGGCATGCGCGCCATGCCCGCTTTCCGTGGCATGAGCGTCACCATCCCCCACAAGATGGCCGTCATGCCCCACCTCGACGAAATTGATCCCATGGCCCGTGTCGTCGGTTGTGTCAACACCGTCACCAACGAATCGGGCCGTCTGGTCGGTTCCGTCACCGACGGGGTGGGAACGCTGCGCGCCTTCGAGGCCGCCGGCGTCCAACTGGCGGGGCGGCGCATCCTCTTTCTCGGAGCGGGCGGAGCCGTCCGTGCCGTGGCCTACGCCATGGCGCTCCAGTCCGCACCGGCCTGCATTACCCTGCTCGGCAGATCGCCCGAAAAGATCGCGGCTCTGGCCGCGGACCTGCGCCGCGACACACCCGTCACCATTGGCACCGGAAGTCTCGGCGCAGATCTGGCCGGGTGCATAGCCTCGCACGATGTCATCGTTCAGGGCACGCCCATCGGCATGCATGGACACGACGAGGGTCGCAGTCCCGTCCCGCCGGAACTGCTGCGCCCTGGACAGGTCGTCTTCGATATGGTCTATCGTCCGCGCCTGACTCCCTTCCTCAGGGACGCGGCCAAAGTGGGCTGCCAGACTGTATATGGTGCCGCCATGCTGCTTCACCAGGCGGTCATCCAGTTTGAGACCTGGACCGGAACGGAGGCTCCCGTGGAAGCCATGCGCGGCGCGCTCGAATCCGCGCTTAGCCCGGATGACACCCGCCCGAACGGGCCCCATAATGGGGCAATGGATGAGACTCCCGTCGGCACGGTCCGGCGCACTTGACTTAACGTGGTGAAATCTGCGCACAATGCGTATACTTTGTCTGGGTGAAACGCGGCCGATCGGATTCCCCGGCGGCTGACATGGTGTTTGCGGGCTAAACGGTCAAAGGGGTTGACTATGACGAAGGTGCAGAGTTTTATCGGCAAGGTCAGCATTGGCGGCTTGCAGCAGATGGATGTCCAAATCAACGACTGGCTCAAGCGGTCAAAAATCAAGCCCACCTTCATCGGGCAATCCTTCGGGTCCGACATTCACCATGACGGCCGGGGAAGCGAGCCGATCATAGTCGTGACCGTCTGGTACGAGGAAAACGAGAGCCACCTCTGATTTCCGCAGGACAACCCCCTTGGCTTGGACCGGCCGGCTAACCGGCCGGGGGGAAGTTGGGCCTGTCGGGACAAAACCTCTGGAACCTGCAACTGCCCCGGTTACAGGCTTCCAAGGTACACTTGCCCAACCCAAAAAAAAGATCCCCGCACGTGAAGCCCGGACTGAAGCGCGGTGAGCCTCTTCTTCACCACGTGGGTGTTCTCACGGCAGCCATCCGGCTTCCACTCTGAGGAGGCTTGTCGTAGGCTGCGCAAATATCGAACTCCCGTTCTAATAGAAAGGACACGCACTTAATGCCGGGCGGGCACGGCAGGGAAAAACTATGCCAATGCCCCGGACATGCGCATCCATTCCGACCGGAGCAGCGGCACGCACCGAAGGCATTCATTGATTAAACTTACGCCTTCATAATAACACTGAATCTGTTCCAAGTCTATCCCCTTTTGAATTTCCCCGCGCCAGTGATGCCGGGAAGAAATTTCGCGGCATGTTTGTTTAATTCTGCGATTGGACGGGCCAGGTGCAAAAGTTGATATGGACGGGAACTTTTTCTAGAATGTCTGGGAAGCGTCACAACCCCCCTTCCAGTTGAGGACAAGCCGTGGCAAGGACAGCCAAGAAGGTCAACAGTAAGCCTGCGCATGCGGAAAAAGCGGAAATGTTCGCGTTGCCCAAGGACTTTCGAAACGCGTTGAACAAATGCCGCGAGCAGGCCGAAGGCGGTTCAGCAAAAGATGTAACCTATCTTTGGATTG
>CALDSM010000319.1 GCA_937923585.1 uncultured bacterium | reverse complement strand
AAGTTGTGTAACGCAAGTTCTGCAAAAGCTGATGTTCCCGACATAGGTTTTCGCGGGTCTTTTGTTGACCCGGATCCCGGCCTCTCCCGCGTAGGGGCCGGGACCCGGAGGGCGTAGCCCGCAGGGGGCCGGGCCCTACGCGGCGGGCAGTGCCAGCCTCATGTTCTTTTTGTGCTCCTTCCACAGGTCCATGTTGAGATAGCGCGTCCCCTCTATCCATTCCTCGTGCTGTTCCACCGACAGCGCGCGCACCAGCCTGAGGCAACTGGCCTCGTTGGGGAATATGCGCACAATGTGGGTGCGCCGTTTGATTTCCTCGTTGAGCCGCTCAAGCATGTTGGTGGACTTCATGTGTTTGCGGTGGGGTTCAGGCAGGCGGTAGAAGGTGAAGGTTTCCTCAATGTTTTCCTCCACCCAGGCGCAGAGTTTCGGGTAGCGCGCCTGCCATGTCGCCAGCCAGACGGCCAGGTCCCGACGGGCCTCTTCGAGAAATCGGCGGTCGTACAGCCAGCGCAGTTCCATCAGGCAGCTGTCATTCGCCTTTCGGGGCAGGTGGTCCAGCGCGTTGCGCAGGAAATGGACGTAGCAGCGCTGCCACACCGCCTCGGACAACACCTCGGGGATTGAGCGCCGAAGGCCCGGATGGTCGTCGCTCACCACATATTCCACCCCGTGCAGGCCCCGTTCACGGAGCCTGAGAAGGAAGTCGCGCCAGCTTGTGGCGCTTTCCCGGTTGGCCAGTTCCACCCCAAGCACGCACCGCCGGCCGTCCCCGTTAATCCCAAGCGCCACCAACACCGCGCGCTTGCCCACCACCCCGTTCTCCCGGACCCGCTCGTAACGCGCGTCAAGCACCAGGTAGGGGTAGGGCTCCTCCAGGCGCCGGCTGCAAAACTGCTCCAGTTCCTCGTCCAGGCGCGCCACGACACGGCTGACCGAAGCCGCAGAAAACGAATGCCCGCAAAGCGCCTCCGTGATGTCCTTCACCTTGCGCGTCGACACCCCCTGAACGTACATCTGTACCAGACTGTCCACAAGCGCCTTCTCGCTGCGCTGGTAGCGCTCGAACACCTCCGTGCTGAACAGGCCCTGCCGGTCCTGCGGAACACGAAGTTCAATGTTCCCGACCCGAGTCACAAGAGAGCGGCTGTAATACCCGCTGCGGTAGCCCGCCCGACCGTCAACGCGCTGGCTCTTCTCCGCGCCCAGAGCCTCCGTCATCTCCGCCTCCAGAACCTCCTGGACCACGCCGCGAACAAGGTCCCGCATAAGTTCCCCGTCTCCACTCAAAAGCTCTTTCCAATGCTTCGCCAATTTGATACTCTTCTCGCCGGACATGATGTTTCCTCCATGGGGCCTGTCGCCCCGGGGTTGTTTGTCAGAAACATCATGTCTCTTTTTTGCAGAACTTGTGAAGCATAACCATATGTCACCCCTTAGTAACACACAACATCCCCCTAAATCCCCCTTCAAGGGGGGACTTAAGGCGCTTCCAAATTGGGGTTTATGAAGAAAGTTTGGGTTCAGAATGGGGCCATACCCGGTGCTATTGTCCTGCCGTCCTCGATCTTTATTAAGCGGGTCAAAGGAGCGGGTGGTCGGGACGCAGTGTTGGGGCGAGGGGGCAGCCTTCGCAGCGGGGATGGGTGTGGCAGAAATCTTTTCCGGTCCACACGATGAGGCCGTGGTATTCGCGGTAGGTGTGCAAGTCTGGCGCAACGTGGGTTTCGAGTAGCGCGCGCAGCGGTTCGTAGCCTATGTTCGGTTCGACAAGCCCGTGCCGGGAAAGGATGCGCCGGGTGTAGGCGTCCACGACAAAGACCGGCTTGCCGCAGGCATAGAGCAGGATGTCGTCGGCCGTCTCGGGGCCGATGCCGTGGAGCGCCAGCAGTTCCTCGCGCAGTTCCGGCAGGGGCCGCGCAGACATGCGTTTTGGCGAGCCGCCATAGTGCTTCAAGAGGTGTTCGCAGAATAGGCGCACGCGCTTTGCCTTCTGCCGGAAATAGCCCGAGGGGCGCAGGGCCGTCTCCAGCGCGTCATCGGAGGCGGCAAGCATCGCCTTCGGCGACAGCAGCCGGGCCGCCTTCAGGTTGGCGATAGCCTTCTCCACATTGGTCCATGCGGTGTTCTGCGTGAGGATGGCGCCAACGGCGATTTCGAAGTGCGTGTCGCCGGGCCACCAGTGGGTGGGCCCGTAGTGGGCGGACATGCGCCGGTAGAAATCGGCCAGCCGCGCGGCGGTCCACCTGTCCGGGCGCGGCGGGTTCATGGCGTTTCCGGTTTGCGGGCGATGAAGGTGAACATGCCCGCGATGCGCAGTTTGACGGCGTTGACGCGGCGGGGCGGCCAGCGCCGCAGCCGGGCTGCGGCGTCGAGGAGGGCATGGACGGGCGAGCGGCCGTAGTACCAGCGTTCACGCAGGCGCGGCGATGCGCCGAAGGCGCGGCGCAGGAGCATGGACAGCGCGTCCACGCCGGGCCGGATTTCGAGCAGTTCCATCCCGGCCTGC
>CALDSM010000318.1 GCA_937923585.1 uncultured bacterium | reverse complement strand
CCTGCAGGAACTCAAACTGACCAACACGCGCATCGGCGATGCGGGTCTGGAAGTGCTCAAGAAGATCCCCCTCGTGGAAAAAATCTACATTGACGGCGCGCCAAACATCACCGCGCACAGCCTGCAAACCTTCCGCGAACTGCGCGCGCTGAAACGCCTGCATCTGGCAAACACCGCGGTCACCGCGGCGGAACTGGCGCAACTGTCCCGGGACATGCAGTCCTGCGCCATCACCCCCGCAGGCTAGGCCGCACAACAGTCAAGAGAATGCACCCGACGGCCGGACAATTATGGCGTCGTGACTTCCATTCTCAGGCGTCCCTGCGCCGTTGTCCATTGTCAATTATCCATTGTCCATTGACACCCAGCCGTTCCAGCAGGGGTCGTATCACGGCCAGCGGCACGCGCACACGCCCCATCTCGGGAGCCTGTCCCTTGATGGTCCCGTGGCAGTCGCTGCCCCCGGCCACATACAGCCCCCGCGCCCGCACCAAATCCAGCAGTTCCCCCACCTGCGCGGGCGAATGGCTCATATGGTACGCCTCTATCCCGTCAAACGGCCGCTTCAGCAGTTCCGGTAGAAGCCTGAGCAGGCTCTTGCTCAACGCCGGGTGTGCCACAAAAGCGAGCCCCTCTGCGGCATGCACCGCCTTGATCGCGTCTTCCACCGGTATCAACGGTTTGGGAACATACCCCGCCCCGCCGGGCTTTAGAAAGCGGTCAAAGCCTTCCTGAACGGTTCGCGTCACGCCCATTTCCTTGAGACGCGCCGCAAGGTTCATCCTCCCGCAGGGCCTGCCATCCCGCACTGCCGCCTCGGCATGCTCCAGCACCGGATACCCCGCATCCTGAAGCCGTCTGGCCATGTCCAGAAACCGCCGTGACCTGCCACCGGCCAGCCCGCTCACCGTCTCTTGAAACAGTCCGTTCTCCGGCCGCACCCCCAATCCCGTCACATGCACCTCAATCCCCCCGCAACCGGCGCTGATCTCCACCCCGTTCAGGAATCCCAATCCGTATTGGCGCGCCGCCCCGGCGGCCTCATCCAGTCCCTGCACACTGTCATGGTCCGTCAATGCCAGACCGCTCATCCCCAACGCCGCCGCCCTGCGCACGACCTCCGCCGGACGGTCTGAACCGTCCGAACAGCAACTGTGCAGATGCAGGTCCACCCATCCCCCGGTGTCGGATGGAACCCCACCCTTCCCCGGCACCCCGCTATTCATCATCCTCCCGGGGATGCTCAGCATCCTCTTCCGGAATCGCCCGCGGAGGCGGCGTGGCAAAATCCTCCGATTCCAGCGTCTTCCGCAGCCGGTCCAGCACGCCGTTCACAAAGCGCGGTGCCTCCTCCGGCCCGAACTCCTTGGCCAGGTTCACCGCCTCACTGATGATCACCGCCGCGGGCACGCCGCGGCCGTAGAGCATCTCGCTCATGGCCACGCGCAGCACGCTCATCTCGACCCGCCCGACCCGGTCGGGAGTCCAGTTGTCCAGGACCGACGCAATGCGCTCCAAAATCTCCGCCTCGTTCGCGCATGCGCCCTCGATCAGGCGCTCGGCATAGGCCCGCGCCTTCGCCTTGCTGATATTGGCCGCGTCGGCCGCAAACACCGGCTCCTCCCCCGCCTCAAGGGACTCCCGCGACAGGCGCAGCGGGTCCATCTCCCAGAAAGACGCCAGCCCGCCCTGCCAGTCGTAGCCGGTG
>CALDSM010000317.1 GCA_937923585.1 uncultured bacterium | reverse complement strand
CTGGAATATTTCGGTCCTCAGAGAAGAGACAGAACAGAGACAGAAGAGAGAAGAGACAGAGAAGAAACGCGCGAGGCGCACCAACAAGGGAGACCTAGACATGGACATGAACTGCGGAATGTGCTTTTACGGACGGAAAGCCCCCGAAGGGTTGCTTGTCTGTGTCAAGCGCGCACCCTTCCACGGAGACGAAATGGGAGACCGGGGTGTCTGGCCCACTGTCCTTCATGGCGACTATTGCGGAGACTGGAAGTCCGCGCTGGACACCACACCACAGCGAACCGTTCCAGATGCCGAACTGCCAGCAGATAGGTTGTTTGTCTGCCACCGGGATGATGTGGAGTTTTTAGCGGCAATCTTCCAGTATCCAGATCTGCGGGACAGGGCCGCTCTTGCGCTCGATGTGGACACCCTGCCAGAGATGCCCGTCACAGAAGCACTCAAAGCATTTTTAGTCGCCACAACGGAGCAATTCGACGAAGAACTAAAAGCAATAACAAACACGGACACACAGCACCTCATCGCCCGCGCCGCCAGTGAGGAGCCGATTCCAAAAGACAGGGCTGCGGAAGTCGTCTCATGTCGGGTCACAGCAATGGTGCATGATGGGTTGCGGAGAGATGCGGAGGGATTGCTGGTGGAGATTGAGCTGGCAGACAAAAACAAAGAATGGGATGAGTTGCGCCAATTACAGAAACGCCACGCCGAACTTGTTAGACGGCGGTACGGATTGTCCGCACACTAAAACCACGACTAACTAGGAGACCACCATGGAACACGTTGACGCACTCGAAGCCGTCCGCCGCCTGACGCTGGAACGGGACGCGCTGGCGGAACAGGTGAAGCGGCTGGAGGAACAAGCCGCGATCCGCATCAAGGAGCGGGATGATGCGGTGCAGCGGGCGAACCACGCAGAGAACGAGGCGGCACGGCTGAGAGAAGAAAACGCGCCACAAGCCCCTGTGAGGCGTGAACGCCCTGAAACGGGTACAGAGCCGACCGAAGGGGCGAACGGCGCGCCACGGGGCTGTATGGTGCCTTCTTGCTTGAAATGCTTGAGACTTTGGGAAGAATGCGACAGACTGAGCCGCAGTATCGGGTGGGGAACCATCGCGCAAAAGTGAGACGCGCCGCACTTGTGGTATAATAACCACCGCAGGGTGTGCTCCTGCCCGCTCCCCGGTGGGCTAGTGCAATGCTGGCCCGCCGGGGGCACCAGGGGCGGACAATAAGGGACGGACATGCAGACGGTTAGAGTAGACAGCATCAAGCCGAATCCTGACAACCCGCGCGTCATCAAAGATGACCAGTATGCGCGGCTCCTTTCCAGCATCAAGCGAGACCCCGCCTTCCTAGAGGTGCGGGGCATTGTACACGCGGATGGCGTGGTGCTGGGCGGCAACATGCGGCTGCGGGCGGTGCAGGACGCGCTGAAAGACGCCGCCTTCCGCGATGCCGTGGGCGTGCCCGCCGCAAACGTCATGCCCGCCGCGTGGGTTCAGGACGCCAGCGCATGGGACGCAGAGAGGCGGCGGCGGTTCATCATCGTGGACAATTCACCGGACGGGCTGTCTGGTGAATGGGACTGGGATGCACTGGCAAATGAGTGGGACGAGGACATGCTGCGTGAGTGCGGGCTGGAGCCGACTGTGACACAAGACGACTTGCAAGAGGCAGATAATATCCCTTCACTTGATAAGAAAAACCCTACATTCGCAACGTGCCCAAAGTGCGGGCACCTGTTTGAGTTAAACAATGCTTAGGATAGCACCATGCACAAGAGCGGCAGCGAAGCACGCTGTCATGTCTTGGCACTACTCCAAGAGCATGCCGCGCGGAAAACTCGCCATGTTCGGTGTTTGGGAGCATGGGCGGTTTGTTGGGGCTGTGATATACGCGCATGGGGCAAACTTCCGTATTGGACAACCCTTCGGCATGCAGCAAACAGAGGTCATAGAGTTGGTGAGGGTGGCACTCAATAGGCATGAGACGCCAGTCTCCCGCATTATATCCATCACACTGAGGATGCTAAAGAAGGCATGCCCCGGCCTCCGTGTGATTGTTTCATACGCTGACACAGCACAAGGGCACACAGGGCAGATATACAAGGCTGGGAATTGGGTATATATGGGCAGTTTTAGCGCAAACCATGTATTGAATGGAGATGGTGTTGTGCATAAACGCAGTGTGTTCAATAAGCGAGGAACAACAAGCGGCTCTGGTTGGGTAAAAGCGAAACCAAAACATAAATTTGCTTACCCACTAGACAAGCAAGCAGCATCCATTCTCAGCCTTCTTCGCGTGACAAGCATAGGCAGCGATGCGCCCGGCGACCAGCCGGGAGAGGGCGGCGCAAGTCCGACCGTCACGCTCCAAACTTCACCTGAGGCCACCACATGAGCGGCACAAACAACACAGGCGCACTCGCTGCCGAACAGATGAAAAAGGCATCTCGCCTTGAGTCTGTGGTTGTGGCGCGGATGGCTGGCAAATCATACCGCAAGATTGCTACGGAGTTAGGCATACCTGCCAGCACAGCGCATGAGTATGCCACGGAGGCGTTGAACGCATACCGGGAGACGGCGCGGGAGCGTGCGGGCCAGTTGGTGGAACTGGAACAACAACGGCTTGACGCGATACAGGCGGCGAACTGGGCGAACGCCATGCAGGGGAGCAAGACAGCGGCTGACACAGTGTTGCGCGTTATGGAACGTCGCGCCAAACTGCTCGGCCTTGACGCGCCCACGAAGATTGCGCCCACGGACCCAAGCGGCGACAACCCCTACCTCGCGGCATCGGACGACGAACTGCGCGCGCTGGCCGCCAAGGTGGCGGCGGGCGCGGCGGGGGACACGGAACGGACGGAGCAACCGTAACAGAGCGGCACAAACTCGCCGAGGCACTCCGCACCCGCTGGACCCTCCATGCCCGCGCCGATCAACTCCCCCCGGCGGGCGACTGGCGCACATGGCTCCTCCAAGCGGGGCGCGGCGCGGGCAAGACGCGGGCGGGCGCGGAATGGGTACGCCGCCGCATTGAGACGGATGGGCGCATTGCGCTCGTGGCCCCAACCGCCGCCGACGTGCGGGACGTGATAGTGGAAGGGGAAAGCGGGTTGCTGCGAGTGTTCCCAACGGGGCAGCGGCCCACCTATTACCCATCAAAACGGCGGGTGGAGTTTTGGAACGGCGCGGTGGCCTTCTGCTACTCAGCCGAGGAACCCGACCGCCTCCGAGGCCCGCAGCATGGCGGCGCGTGGTGTGATGAATTAGCCGCGTGGAAGTACCCCCAAGAGACATGGGACAATCTCATGATGGGCCTGCGCCTGGGCGCCGACCCGCGCTGTGTAGTCACGACAACCCCGCGCCCGATTCAGACACTCAAGAACATCATCAAAGACCCGCACACGCACACCACGCGGGCGTCCACATTCGACAACCGCGACAACCTCGCGCCCGGATTCATAGACGCGATTCTCAGCCGCTACGAGGGCACGCGGCTTGGGCGGCAGGAACTCTATGCCGAACTGCTCGAAGACAACCCCGGCGCGTTGTGGCGGCGGCAACAGATAGACGACCTGCGGGTTGCGCAAGCCCCGGACCTTGTGCGCGTTGTGGTGGGCGTGGACCCCAGCGCGACAGCGGGAGGGGATGAGACGGGAATCATTGTTGTGGGCAAGGCGACAGACGGCCACCTCTACGTTCTGGCAGACCACAGCACCAAGGGAACCCCGCAGGCGTGGGGCACGGCGGTCAACCGCGCGTTTGTCGGGTCAAAGGCCGACCGCGTTATCTACGAGAGCAATCAAGGCGGGGACATGGTGGCGCATGTCTTGCGCACCGTCAATCCGAACATGCCGCTGAAGCCCGTCCACGCAAGCCGAGGGAAACAGACGCGGGCGGAACCGATTTCCGCGCTATATGAGCAGGGTAAGGTTCACCATGTAGGGAGCCATGCTATACTAGAAGACCAGATGTGCGAGTGGACGCCAGATGACCCGTCCGCGCACTCACCCGACCGCATGGACGCCCTTGTGTGGGCGTGTACCGAGCTTGGAGGCAGGCGAACAGTGGAGGCCCGCATACTATGACAGACGCGCAGAATATCATCGCCAGCAACCTGAAAGCGTTCAACGGGCAGGCACTGCGGCAGGCTGAGGCTATCCGCTACTATGACGGCGACCACCCACTGGTATTTTCCACGGAAAAGGTGCGGAAGATTTTCCCAGAAGTCGAGCGGGCAACGTTCGCCGAGAACTGGATCAGCATCGTCTGCAACGCCGTCATTGACCGCATGGGCTTGACGGGTTTCACTGTGGCAGAGAATGACGCGGCCACTGACAAGGCAAACGGCTTCTTCGACCGCTTCGCATGGGGCGCGCTAGCTGAGGAGGTGCATCAGCAAGTTGTGGTGACTGGTGAGGCGTTCGTGATCACAGACGTGGACGAAGACACGCCGGAGGCCTACTGCCAGCCCTCCCCGAACTGCTACGCCGTCTACGACCACGCACACCCCCGCAAACTGACGGCGGTTATCAAGCGGTATCTGGACGACAGCACAGACCCAGCCGTCTGGCGGCTCTACGTCTACGAGCGCACAGAAGACGGCGGGTGCATCCTGTCCAAGTTTTCAGCGCCAAAGGACAGCGGCACGGAAGCGAAGTCCTACACCCTGGACGCGGACGGCGAGGTGGAACTGCCCGTGTTCCCCGTGTTCCACTTCCGCGCCGACCGCCGCCAGACGCGGCCGGATTTCGCAGACGTGATACCACTCCAAGACGGGGTGAACAAACTATTCGCGGACCTCATGGTGACCTCCGAGGGGTGCGCGTTCCCCTTCCGCGCTATCATCTCGGCGGCGGACGTGGGCAACGCCACAGCCATCAAGCCGGGGGACTTCATCGCACTGCCCGGGGCAGCTGGAGATGAACAGCCGACAAGCATCATCCAGTTGGCACAGGCGAACCTGTCTATCTACACAGAGGCGAAGGCCGACCTGGCCCACGCCATCGCGTCTATCAGCCGCACGCCGCGCCACTACTTCATTTCCAACGGAGGCGACCCAAGCGGCGAAGCGTTGCAGGCGATGGAGGCCCCACTTGTCAAAAAGGTCTATCGCTACATGTCCCGCGTGGACGGCACATGGCGCGACCTGTGCGCGCACATGCTGGCCCTTGACGGGATGCCTGGGATTGAACCGGAGGCAATCACGGTCAACTGGGATGACCCGCGCACGGTCCAGCCGTTGTCGCAGGCGCAGACGCGGGAGATAAACGTCCGCGCCGGGGTGCCGATTATCACGCAGTTGCGCGATGAAGGGTGGCGCGATGCGGAGATAGACCAGCTCAAGCAAGACAGCATGGAGGCGGGCGGCGCGGGCGCGGAGACTTTGCCGCCGCTGACGGAGCCGCAGTTTGCCGTAACCGAGGCGCAACTCGCCCCCATCATTGAGGCCGTCACCACCACCATCGGGGACGTTGCGCTTGCCAAGATTCTGGAAGGCGGGCGCCTTGAAAAGCTCATAGCCGCACAGCAGGCGCAGACCGCGCCGGGAGCCGCATCATGACGCAGGAAGAAATCGGCAAGGCGTGCATTGGGCTGGGGTGCTTGTGCATCGCCCTGCCCATTTTTGTAATCATCGGCGTCCCGCTCTTTATCATGGGCTGCGCGATGATTGCAGCAGCGTTCGGGGGCTGACATGGCAGACGCCTACACAGAGACGCTGGAAGAGGTGACCGCTGACGTTTCCGCGCTACTTGCGCAGACGTTGGAGGAGGCCCTTCTTGCGCAGTACCTCTCCCAAATCACGGGGCCAGTGTCCAAGGCCGCGACAGACCGCGCGCGCGCGCTAGCAAAGGAGGCGGCATCATCCCTCTTGCGCGACTTCACAAAAACGCAACTCAACAGCATGGGCGAGGCAATCGCCACGGGGCTGGAACAGGGAAAGGGGCCGCGCGAGATTGCGCGGATGCTGACGGACGTGCAAGGGCTTGACCCGCAACGGGCTGCGCGGTTGGAGAAGGTGCGCGAATACTTGGAGTCGTCCGACCTGTCCAACGATGCACTCGAAAAGGCGGTGGAGCGGGAGCGGCAGAAGTTGCTGCGGGAGCGGCGGGAGACCATAGCCCGCACTGAGGCGCGCAAGGCCACAAGCGAGGCGCGGGAGGTGGAGGCGTTGGGCCGTGGCGCGAAGTGGAAGCACTGGATAACCACGGCGGATGAGCGGCTGTGCGACATCTGCGCGGGAAATGAGGATGACGGCGTGATTCCCGTGGAAGATTCATTTTCGGGCGGCACCATGACCGCACCCGCACACCCGAATTGCAGGTGCTCGGTTGCATACGTCACCACGGACAGGGGCCGCGACATCGCCGAACGCCTGAACGAACGCAACAAAGAAGAGACCGCAACCGCGCGGGCAGAGGCCGGCAAATGAGCAGGGTAAGGCCAAACACTGACGCAGTGCTGCGGGCCGCGCTTGCGGCGGGCGCAGAACAAATTGGAACCTTCTGCGACACCATGTCCGCCATTGCTTCCAAGAACTCCCCGGTGGACACTGGCAACAACCGCGACAGCATCGCCACAAAGACTGGCGTTGAAGGGGGCAAGCCTGTTGGCCGCGTGTATACGCAATCTGGCTACGGCGGCTGGCTTGAAATAGGCACGTCAAAAATGGTGGCGCGGCCCTATCTCGCCCCCGCATATCAAGAGGCAAAGGACTTGACGCGCTAACAGACACCACAGCCCAAACGCGGGGTTTGTGGTATAATGCACGACAGGAGGACACTACCATGTCTGACGATAACAAGGCAACGGGCGAAGGCACGAAACCGGACACGGGCGCTGGCACGGGTTCGGGAGCGGGCGGCGGCACGGGGCAGGATGAGCGGGCGCGCTGGGGCGTCACGGAATGGACCGCCGAAATTGACAGACGGGTCAATGAGGCCGTGTCCAAGCGTGAGGCGAAGGTGCGCGAGACGCTCGAAGCGAAGGGCCGGGACGCTGAGGCGAAGGTTGCGGCACTGTCTGCCGAACTCGCCGAGGCACAGTCCCGCGCAACGTTCGCAGACCTCGCCCTCAAAGCCGGACTCACGGACATCAAGGCGGGGTTTGCAGTGGCGCGGGAGCTTGGCTACTTCAAGGATGGAACACTTGACGCCGAAGCCATGCGCGCCGCGCACCCCGGCCTGTTTGCCGGGGCTGGGGGTGGCCCCAAGACGACCGGAGCCGGAAGCGGTTCCACGAATCCTGGCACGCCCCTATCGTTCAACGATGCAATACGCGCAAGGGTCAAAGGCTAACCCGCGCCGTTGGTAGACAGCGGCGCAGGGAAGGATAACCCCCTATGCCGTACAACTATCTGATCACCGAAGCCGATCTGAGCGATGCCATCAATCGCCCGGAATACAGCAACGAGATTTATCAGGCCGCGATTGCCCAGTCCGCCGTGATGAGCATGGCCCAGCGTGCGCCG
>CALDSM010000316.1 GCA_937923585.1 uncultured bacterium | reverse complement strand
CAGGATCACCGCATGGACCTGTTCGACCATCCGGGCTTCGGTCCCTGGAGCCGCTATCCGCAGGAGGTGCTGCACCAGTTGCCGCCGCAGACGGAACTGGTCATGTTCACCGACTGCACGCACTGGGTCTACTCGGAATACGGCCTCATGGACCACGAGTTGATCCCGGATCGCGACCACAATCTGCCGCCGCACTGGGGCAACTGGCTCTACGCGCAGAAGCCCGACCCGGCCATGGTCATGGTCTATGACCGGCGCACCTTCCATGCGCGCCCGCGCAGCTACCACCGCGCGTTCCAGGAAATGATGCCCTTTGCCGTCGGCGACGTGGCCTATTCGGAGGGCCACCACGACCACCTCAACCAGTGGATGTGGCAGCGCCTGCTGTGGAACCCGCACCGCACCGCGGAGGACATTGTGCTCGAATACGCGCAGGCGCATTTCGGCGCGCGCGCCGCAGGGGACATGAGCGAGGCCATCCTCCAGTTGGAGAAGAACCTGATGACGCCCGTCGAACAGAATGCGGGCATTGACTGGTTCTACGCGCTGGTGCAGAAGGCCGGCACGGAAATGTCCGCAGAGCAGATGGAAACCAGTTATCTGTGGCGGCAGTACATGCAGCGCGCCGCGCTGGACCGGTGCATCCAGTTGCGCCTGCGCGCGCAGCAGGCGCGCCAGAGGGGCGCCGAGGAAACGCTCAAAGCCGCGCTGGAAGCGGGCAATGTGTCCGCGGTGCTGGCAGCGGTCAAGGCGGACCTGGCCGCGGACATCGAGACGGAGGGCATGAGGGAGCTCCGCGACGAGGCGAAGCTGCTGGGCGACGAAAGCGACCGCATCTACGGCGTGCGCAACGAGGGACTGTTCAACCTGGACCAGGACTTCATCGGCCTGGGATGGCTGGCGCAGCAGGTGGACCGCGCGCTGGCCCTGCCCGAGACGGAACGCGCCGCCGCGATCCGGACGGCGGTGAACTATGAAGACCCCGGGCCGGGCGGGTTCTACGACGATCCCGGCGCGCCGGGCCGCGCCCCCCATCTCGTCAACGGCTGCGCCTTCGGCGAAACGGGCTTTGCCAGTGCCAACCGCATCTCACAGCGCAACATGGCCTTCACCACCGACGAGAAGGAGGGCGTGGCCTTTGAATATGACGGCCTTGACCCCAACGCCGCCTACCGTGTGAAGCTGACGCTCGTCCGCCCGGGCTACCTGCCGCGCTACGCCGCCTTCCAGCCCCAGAAGACGGAGTCCGTATTTGCGGACGAGATCTGCCTCGCGAAAGACTTGGAGTTGCCCCTGGAGAATGCCGGGTTCTTCGAGTTCGACATTCCCCCCTCCGCCACAAAGGACGGCACCCTCCGCCTGTGGTTCCAGAAATCCGAAGGCGTGGGGGAGGGGCCCCATCCGCAAATCACCCTCTGGCGCAACACCGGCGGATGGGGCACGCTGTGCTCTGAGGTTTGGTTGATGAAAAGATAGAGCCCAAATCACCACCAAACACGACGCTTCCGCTCTTTGTCCGTGACCGTCCGCGATGGTCCGTGACCGTCCGTGTTACGCCAAAGCCCTCTCGTACGCGGCGAGCAACTGCACCTTCTGGTGGTCCCAGGCGAGACCGTTGAGGATTCTTTCCCTGCCTTCCCGCCCCATGCGCTCGCGTTCCTCGGGATGGTCGAGCAGCCAGGCGATTTTCTCGGCAAATTCTTGTTCGTTGTTGGGCGTCACGTAAAGCGCGGACCCCGCCGCGCTGGCGCGCGTCTCCACAAGGTCGAACGCGACCACCGGCTTGCCCAGCCCCATGTATTCGAGCACCTTGACCAGCGTGGACTTCTCATTGAGCCCGATGGCCGGGTCGGGGCAGACACACACGGACGCGGTGGCGATGCCCTCGAACACCTTGTCTTGCGCAACCAACCCGGTGAACGTGACATGCTCTTCCAGGCCCGACACGCGCGTGTATGCCTTGAGCGTGGGCACCTCGGGGCCGTCGCCGATCAGCAGCGCGTGAAAGTCGTGACGGCCCAGATCGCGGCGCAGCAGCATCAGCGCGCGCAACAGGTAGTCCAGCCCGTCCTGTTTGCCCATCATCCCGACGTACACGATCAGATGCTCCGCGCCCTTCTTCAGCCCGGGATTGGGTTCTGCGCTCTTGAGCCGCGAAAGTTCGGGGCCGTTGCGCACGACAAACACCTCCTCGGGCCGCTTGCCGCCGCGCTCCAGCGCAATCTTGCGGTAGCTCTCGTTGGTGGACATCACCACATTGGCGAGTCGGAAGGTGAGCCGCTCGAAGAACAGCAGCGCGCGATAGACTTTTCCCGGCTGCTTGTCGGGATTCTTCGAGATGTACAGTTCGGGCGACAGATCGTGGTGATCGAAGATCACGCGCGCACCCGCCAGCTTGAACGGCAGTGCGGCGAAGATGAGCAGGTCCGGCGGGTTGCAGATCTGGATGACGTCAAAGCCCCTGCGCAGCCGCACGCGCAATGCCAGCCAGAACATGGACAGCACTGCAAAACCGTACTCAACGATGTATGCGGTGAAGGCGCCCTCGGCCTCGATCAGTTTGAAACGCCGCACCTCAATGCCGTCAATGGTTTCACGGCGGGCCGTGTCGCGGTCCAGGCCCCGGGGGGAGATCACCGTCACCTGCCAGCCCGCGTCACGCAGGCTCACCGCCTCGCGCCACACGCGCCGGTCAAAGGGAACCGAGAGATTCTCGACGAGCAGGAGCGCCCGCCGCGGGCGCGCGCCGCGCATCAGCCCGCGGCCCCGTCGGGCCTGCGGTAGACGCACACGCCGAGATGGCGCAGGTCGCAGGCGTGGGCCATGCGCGGGTCGGCGGCAAGCCGCCGCCATACGCGGCGCATTCCGTCGGACCAGGCGATGTCGTCAAACACCACCACGGCGCCGTCCGTTAGCGCCGGTTCAATTTGGTTAAAATAGTCCCAGGTGGCCTGCTCGTCGTGATGCCCGTCTATGAACACGAAACCAAGGTCCGGGTTTTCCGCCACCGCCCCCGCAAGCGTCTTCTGAAAGGGGCCAACCACCACCTGGATGTTCTCGAAGCCCAGGTCGCGGAAGTTGCCCTCCGCCACCGCCGCCGCGCCCGGTGCGCCCTCGAGCGTAATCACTTTGCCGTCCATGCCGTTGAGCCGCAGCGCGGCGGCCATGTAGGCGCTCGCAATGCCCACGCAGGTGCCCAGTTCCAGGCAGCGCGCCGGGTTGACGGCGCGCACCAGCGCAAAGTGCATCGAGGCCCACACCTGCGGCGAACTCGCCGCCCGCGCGAACTCGCCCACCGCGCGCTGCACCGTGCGGCCCCCGCCCGCCGCGCCCGCGCCCGCGCCGTAGTCCGGCTGCTCAAAGGTGTCGGTCCGCGCGTTGACCCTGGCGCGCTGCGCCTCCACGCGTTCCATCAGCGCCCGCTCGGAATCGTCAAACGCCCCGCAGCCCGCCTTCAAAAAAGCGTCGCCGACGGCGCGCGCCGCCGCGTCGTCCAGCGCGGCCAGCCGCGCGCCCTCCGCGCGCAGGCGCGAACGGTAGACATACGGCTTCACCACGTTCTTCAGTGTGCCCAGCATGGCCATGTCACTCGCCCGGATTCAGTTTGCGGATGAACCGGGCCGGATTGCCCGCCCAGAGTTCCCCCGCAGGGACTGGTTTGGTCACCACGCTGCCAGCGCCCACCATCGCCCCCTCGCCAATCTCGACGCCGCAGATCACCGTGACCGAGGAGCCGAGCGAGGCGCGCCGCCGCACCAGCGTCGGCACCACGTGCCAGTCGGCCTCGGTCTGCAGCGACCCGTCCGCGTTGACCGCGCGGGGAAAACGGTCGTTGGTGAAGGTGACGTTGTGGCCGACAAAAACGCCGTCCTCAATGGTCACGCCCTCGCACAGAAAACTGTGGCTGGAGATTTTGCAGTCCGCGCCGATCAGCACGCCCTTCTGAATCTCGACGAAGGCGCCGACCTTGGTGCGGTCGCCGATGGTGCAGCCGTAGGCGTTGATAAAGCACGCCAGCCGCACATCCTCGCCCAGCACGACGCTGGGCGCAATCCGGTTGTAATTGTCCATACTGCTCCTCGATGCGTCTTTGCCGGTCAGGCCAGTTCGACCGGGCGGCCCTGGTTGCGCAGCGACTCGTCCGTAGCCTCCAGCAGCCGCACCATGCGCGCGCCGGCCGCGCCGTCATTGAAGGGGCGCTCGCCCGACGCCATGCAGCGCACGAAATAGTCTATCTCGGCCTGGAGGGCCTCCGTGCCCGGCACGACCGGCGCATGCACCGCCCCGTGGCGGGGCGTGGCCAGCACCTGGTACAGCCCCTCCTTCGTGGTCACTTCCATGCCCTTGTCGTAAATCTTGATGCGCTCCTCCATGTTGAGATCGTCCCAGAGGAGCATCTTCTTGGATCCGCCGATGATCGTGCGCCGTATCTTCACCGGCGACAGCCAGTTCAGGTGCAGGTGCGCGATGACGTTGTTGTCGTAGTACACAATCAGGTAGGCCACGTCCTCCAGGCCGGTGCCGAAATGGCCCGTGCCGTGCGCCGAGACCGCGCGGGCCGTCGGCCCGAGCAGGTGGTCCATGATCGAGAAGTCGTGCGGCGCCAGATCCCAGATCACGTTGATGTCGTGCTGGAACAGGCCGAGGTTGATCCGCACCGAGTCATAGTAGTAAATGTCGCCGATTTCGCCCGCGTCCACCAGATCCTTCATCTTGCGCACGGCGCCGGTGAACAGGAATGTGTGGTCCACCACCAGCTGCAATCCGCGGTCCGCGGCGAGATCAACCAGTTCCCGGGCCTGCGCCGAGTTTGACGTCATCGGCTTCTCGACCCACACGTGCTTGCCGTGCAGCAGCGCCTCGCGCGCCAGCCCAAAGTGCGTGAACACGGGCGTCGCCACGACAACAAGATCAATGTCGTCCGCGTGCGTCACCCGCTCCGCCTCCGCGACCACGTCCACCGCGGGGTAGGTCTTGCGGATGAGCTTGCGCCGGTTCTCCAGCATGTCCGCCACGCGCACCAGCTCGCAGCCGTCGTTGGCGTTGATGTTGCGGGCGAGGTTCGGCCCCCAGTACCCGTATCCAATCAGTCCGACTCTCAGCATCTCTGTCGCCTTCCTTTCGGGGGTTAATCCAGGGTCACCAGCCATTTGCGCAGCCTTGGCGCGCCGTCGTCCTTGATGTACGCAAAGGCGCACGTGAGCAGGAACGCCAGTACCGTGGTCATCAGCACGCGCCCCTTGCGGCCCAGGAGTCCCCGGTCCTCGGTGGCATAGGTCTCGGCTGAGATCCGGTTCAGGCCCACCGGCTTGTCCTGGCCGCTTTCGCCCAGCGCAATGCCGTGGGCCGCCGTCATGAACGATTCCGCCGCCGACACGTCGTCGAAGATCTTCTTCGCCACGTCCGTGCGCGTCCGCAGGCGCGTCTGAATCATCGTGTGCTCGGCGATTTGCTGCTTGAGCGCCTCCATCTCCCCCTTGAGCGTCTCGGTCTGCTTGTCCAGTTCGGCAAGCTCCACCTCCAACCCCTTGACTTCGAGCATGGTGCCCCGCTCCAGTCCGAAGACGGACATTTCCTCGTCCGTGCCGAAAGTTGTGCGCATCTGCTCCGACATGGTGAGATTGTTGGTGATCTCGGCCTGCGACATCTTGTGCTGCCCGTACTGGTCCTTCAGCGAGGTGATCTCGCCGTCCAGCACCGCAACCTGCGCCTTGATGGACTCCACCTCGGCCTTGCGCTTGCTGATTTCGGACAGCTTCTCGTTCTCGCTCTTCTTGAGCTCGAGGTGCACCGGGTTCAGTTCCTGCGTCACCATCAGCTTGTCCTTGAGGTCGGTCAGCGCTTTCGCGTTCGCGCTGCCGGCGATCCAATAGGCGGTCTCGCTCGGCGCGCGGCCCAGTTCAAGGATCGGCTTTTCCGTTTCCAGCGATTTGCGGATGGTGGCCAGGCTTTCCTCGTCCCCCTTCAACTGCCGCTCGATGTCGCCCTGCTCCTCCGCAAGCCGCATCCGCAGCGCGAGCTTCTTGTTCATCTCCAGGTCTATCAGTTCCACGTTTGCCTGGGACATTTCAGTCTTCAGCTTTTCCCGCTGCGCCGCCGTCGCGTCCGTGTACTCGCCCAGCGACCCCTTGACCATGGCGGTGATATCGCCCCGTATCAGTTCGAGTTTGGTCTTGGCAACCTCGTACTGGCGCTGCAGCCCCGTCCGCTTTTCCATGAACGAGTTGACCACCGTGACGCGCGCCTGCAAATCAGCCTTGAGCACGTCCAGGTCCCAGACGGCCGTTTCCTTGCTCATCTCCGTCCAGGCCGACTCCAGGGCCGATTCGTATTCCCCCTTCTCGCGGGCCAGCATGAACGCGGGCGCGCCCACGCGCATCGAGGCGGTGCGCTGCGCCTGCGCCGTGGCCGTGTCGGCCCAGGTGTCCACGATCTTCTTTGCAAGCTCCGCCGTTTCTGCGTAGGCCTTGATATGGACCAGCGGCGAATAGTTGAGGGGCCGGCTGGTTTCGTCCACGACATCCACCTTCACCTCAAGGTCCGCCGCAAAATCCCTGAGTTTCGGCGGTTTTGCCGCGCCAAAGACCCCGTCCTCCTTCAGCCTGTCCAGCGTCTTGCCCAGCACCGACGTGCCCGTCAGCAGTGTTTCATAGGCCTTTGGGTTGAGCGGCGACGGCATCAGCTTGGTCGTGTCGCCGCGCTCCTCCACCCCGGTCACCAGCAGTATCGTGTCCGCCTGGTAGGGAACCGGAAACAGCAGTTCCTTGGTTGTCGCCAGCGCGCCCGCCAGCACCGTCACAACGACGATCAGCCAGATATTCTTGACCAGCGCGTGCAACGCGCTCTTATACAAGTCATTCATGACCGCTCCTGCAACCGGGTTTGCCGCTGGCGCACCCTCTTCTCACCCCCCGGCCTCCACCCGTGGGGCAACATTAACGCACCATGCCTGTTCCGGTCAAACCAACGGCGCACCAACACTTTGCGCGGACAGCCCGCGGACGGTTAGGATGCGGTTGGACAAGTCAACAACGAGGCCGGATGTGGCGCTGCTCGAAGTAAACGATTTGAGGACCTGGTTTCACACGCGCGAGGGTGTCGTGCGCGCGGTGGACGGCGTGTCCTTTTCCCTGGAACCGGGCGAAATGCTCGGGGTGGTGGGCGAGTCCGGCTGCGGAAAGTCGGTCACTTTCTATTCCCTGCTGGGGCTTGTGCCTTCTCCCCCGGGGCGCATCGAGGGCGGCCGCGCGCTTTTCGACGGGCGTGACCTGCTCCAGATGCCGCCGCGCGAACTGCGCGAACTGCGCGGACGGCGCATTGCCATGGTGTTTCAGGACCCCATGACCGCGCTGAACCCCTACATGACCGTGGCCGCACAGGTGGCCGAGCCGCTGACCGTGCATGAGCGGCTTTCCCGCCCCAAAGCGCGCGCGCGGGTGCTCGACGCCCTGCGGGCGGTGGGTATTCAGGACGCAGAAAGGCGCATGGACCTCTATCCGCATGCCTTTTCCGGCGGCATGCGCCAGCGCGTCATGATCGCCATGGCGCTGACCACCAATCCGGACCTGCTCATCGCCGACGAACCCACCACGGCTCTCGATGTCACCGTCCAGACCCAGATCTTGGACCTGATCGCCGCGCTCCAGCGCGAACGCGGCATGGCGGTCGTCCTTATCACCCACGACCTGGGAGTCGTGGCCCGCGCCTGTGACCGGGTGCTCGTCATGTACGCGGGTCGGATCGTCGAGTCCGCCCGCACCGAGGCACTCTTTGACCGTCCGCGCCACCCCTACACGGAGGCGCTCCTGCATTCGCTCCCGTCCACGGCCCCCGCGGGCGCGCCACTGCGGGCAATTCCCGGCATGCCTCCCGACCTGACCGGCGAAAGGGCCGGCTGCCCCTTCGCCCCGCGCTGCATCCACGCCGTGGTTCGCTGCCGCACGGCCGATTGTCCCCTTGTCGAGGTCGAACCGGGCCATGCCACCGCATGCATCCGGGCACAGTCGGGGGAATGGCACGGTACCGCAGGCGTCCCGCCTGCCCCGTCGCGGGCGGGGGAATGATCATGGAAACCCCGCTGCTCGAAACCCGCGACCTGTGCGTATGGTTCCCCGTGCGCCGCGGCCGGGGCTTCGGCGCCAAAAAGGGCATGGTACATGCCGTGGACGGCGTGAATCTGCATGTGGATGCGGGGGAGACGCTGGGACTGGTGGGAGAGTCGGGCTGCGGCAAATCGTCCCTCGCGCGAACGCTGGTGCTGCTGGAGAAGCCTGTGTCAGGGGAAGTGCTGTTTGAAGGGCGCCCCCTGCGTGGATTGGGCACCCGCGAACTACGCCGGGTCCGGCCCCGGCTCCAGATGATCTTCCAGGACCCCTACGCCTCGTTGAACCCGCGCATGACTGTGGCCGACGCGCTGGCCGAGCCGATTATCGTCCATGGCACCGTCCCGCGCGCCGAAGTCCCGGCGGCCGTGGCCCGCCTTATGGAGCGGGTGGGACTCGCCAAACGAACCATGCGCAAGTACCCCCACGAGTTTTCCGGCGGCCAGCGCCAGCGCATCGCCATCGCCCGCGCGCTGGCCACTGAACCGCGCCTCGTCGTGGCCGACGAGCCGGTTTCCGCGCTGGACGTCTCCGTGCAGGCGCAGATCATCAATCTGTTGCGTGATCTCCAGGCCGAAATGGGCCTGGCCATGATATTCATCTCCCACGACCTCTCCGTCGTGCGCCACCTGTCCCGCCGCATCGCGGTCATGTATTTGGGCCGCATCGTGGAGGAGGGGCCCGCCGCGGCCGTCTTTGCCGAACCGCGCCACCCCTACACCCGCGCCCTGCTCAGCGCCGCCATGACCCCCGATCCCCGCCGCGAACGCACCCGCCCGCGCATCCCCCTGCCCGGCGAGCCCCCGTCGCCCATTAATCCGCCCTCCGGCTGCCGCTTTCATCCCCGCTGTCCCATGGCCGGGCCCGAATGCGCCCGCCGCGACCCCGAAGCCGAACCATGTGGCGAGGGCCACCAAGTCTGGTGCATGCGGCTCAAATAGGGTGGTTTGTATATTTCCCCTTGACATTGGCTTACGCTTGTGCGATAATGTCGCACAGACGTAAGAAATCATCAAGGAGCAACGCCCATGTCCAATACGCCAAGCATCTCCGCAGCCGAATGGATGGTCATGCAGGTCCTGTGGCGCACACCCCACCTCACCGCCGTTGAAGTGGCCGAGTCACTGGAAGGCCAGGCCGAGTGGCATCCCAAGACGGTGCGCACCCTCTTGGGCCGGCTGGTGGCAAAAGGCGCTTTGGGCCGGGAGAAACGCGGCGGCGCCCTGCGCTTCACGCCGCTGGTCACCGAGGAGCAATGCGTGCGCGATGAAAGCCGGACCTTTCTGGAGCGCTGCTTCGCGGGCATGGCCCAGCCCATGCTGGCGCACTTCATCAAGCACGAAGAACTGACCCCGCAGGACATCGCCGTGCTGCGGGCCATGCTGGACCGGAAAATGAACCGGGAGCAGGAAGACGATGGACGCTAGCCAGGTGTCCCACGACCTCTTCCTGCGCATTCTGGCCGTTTCGGTGCAGGCATCCGTTCTGGCCCTGCTCATCGTGGCGCTGCAGCGGCTCCTCGGCGGCTGGCTCAGTCCCGCATGGCGTCATGCCCTGTGGGGCCTGCTCCTCGCAAGGCTGCTGCTCCTGTGGTCCGTTCCCTGTTCGTGGAGCCTGTACACCGCATTACGCAATCTTTGGACAAGCGCCAGCGGCCTTGTCGCCGCTCGCGAAGCGCCTGTTCTCCCCCCGGGCCATGCCTTCGTGCCCACGCTGTCCGACGGCACCGTCGTGGCAAAGGGCATGGAGTGGGCCGTCGGCATATGGCTCTGCGGAGCCGTTCTCATCCTGGCGATGGCAATGCTGCAGGCCTGGCGCCTGGGCCGGCAGTCCGGAAAGTGCCCCCAGGTCACGGACCCTGGCGTGTGCGCCCTGCTCGGCGAGTGCCGCCGGCAAATGGGAATCCGCAGGCCGGTCCCCATGCTGTTCGGACCCGACACCGGTTCCCCCGCGCTGCTCGGTTTCCTCCGGCCCCGGCTGCTTGTTCCAAAGCGGCTGCTCGTGCCGGAGGCAAGGGACCAGCTCCACTGTGTGCTCCTGCACGAACTCGCCCATATCCGCCGCCAGGATGTTCTCACCGGCTGGCTGGCCCATTTGCTGCTGGCCCTCCACTGGTTCAATCCGGTGCTCTGGTGGGCAAAACGGCGCTGCATGGATGACCGCGAACTGGCCTGCGATGCCCGCGTGCTCGCTGTGCTGACACCCAAAGAACGGCGCATCTACGGCCACGTCCTGCTCGATCAGTTCCGCGCGGCCTCCGCCCCGTTCAGCCGCCCCGGACTGGTTGGCGTGCTGGGGGGCACCTCAAGCATCGAAAGGAGAATCGAGATGATCACCGCGTTCGGCAAATCCACCCGCAAAGGGAGCATTCCCTCGCTGGCCATAATCCTGCTCTTGACCGTTACCGCATTGACAGGCACCGAAGAAACGGGACTGCCGGCCCCGGCCGGTAACGTCGCGGCCGTCGCGGCTGGGCACGCCAATCTCCCGATTGGCCCCGGCCAGGGCGACCGCTTCCTGGCGCCCATTCTCCTCGCGGAGGAAACGGACGCGGTCAAAACGCCACAGCCGAATCTGTCGACCAAACGGACCGTCCCTGCAACCATGCGCGTGGACACGGCCCTGGTCCTGGAGAAAGGAAGTGACTTTGTGCCGGACGCTGCTCCAACACAGGCATCCCTCGCCGCGACAGCACCGGCCGCGGACTGCGAGGCAAGCACAACACACAAGCCCGAGGCGCCGCACATTTCGGCCAAGGCCGCACCTGTGAAGGGGGACAAGCCCAAAGTCGTGGCCGCCACAAATGTACCTGCCGCCGCACCCATCCCGGGGACCGCTCCGGCGACCCAGCCAGCCCAAGCGGGGGAGCCGCCGGCACCAACGCCCGGACCTTCGGAGAAACCCGCCGCCAAGAATCCGCCCACCCTGCACACCGCCGTTAACAAGGCCGCCAGGGACTATGCCGAATCACTCGAAGTGAAAAGCACACGGCCCGGCGAAGATCCGCCCTTCACGCTCACCGTCGGCGGCGAGATACGCGTGCGCGGCGAATACCGAACCGGCATGCCCAGGCACAGCGCCCTTCCCCGCAACGGCTTCGCAACCAGCATGAACACCCGCGTGCGCGTCTGCGCCGACTTCGGCCAGGCCCAATGCGTCGCCGAAGTCTCCAAGACCGAAGGCCCCGCGCATCTCTGCGGCCCAAGGGATTCGGACTGATCGAATCGCGGTCCGATACGAAGTCGTTCCCGACGGGACGTTTCCCAAGGATTCGAAGGACAGGCAGGGGCCGTCTTGAATCACCTCAACCTTGACGGTGCGCACCGGGTCGCCAAGGACGATGAGAAACCACTGGCATCCACCGCTCTTGCGCCGCGGGTCTTTACCAGGTCATCTGGCACCGGCAGGAATCGCGGCTGGCGGTGCGCCGGCAGCAGCCCCGCACGTTCTATTCGTTTGTGAACGCGCTGCACTGCCAGCACGGCTGCAGCCGCCCCTGCCCGGCCTGTCAGTCCCGGGGGGTCTGGGCGCTGGTCGTGGACGTGGCTGCAATCTCGACGGTTTTCCGGGTGATATCCGGCGTCCACATTTGGGCGCGGAGACAGCGCAAGCGGCTGCCTGGGGGCGTCTGTCTAGTGTAGTGAGTCATCCTGATGGCATCTTATCTTGACGAGAAAATGCCGCGAAAAGCAGGTACAGACACGCCTTTCAAACTGCCGAAAGGCGAGTCAGTCCCCGTTTTTCGCTTGGTCTTCTCTGTTTGTTTAAGTGGCATCAATTGCGATTCACTACACTAGTTGGAGGGTGCTTCATGTTTGCACGGCCCGCGTTCTTCCTGTCCCGATGATCATGCACTAATGCCTGCCGCCCGGCCGGATGTCAGGACTTGGCAATACGGAATCCTCCGCTGCCAAACGCGCTTGTCGGAACGTCGCCGCCGCGGTCCGCCGTCCGGCAGAACACGTCTGAATCATACCAACTGCCGCCCCGGTGCACGCGAATCGCGCCCGTGGCGGGCCCGGTTGGATTCGTCTGGGCGGCGGAAGCGTAGCCGCCATACCAGTCGCCGCACCACTGCCACACATTCCCGCTCATGTCGAAACAGCCGACGGGGCTTCTGCCGTTCAGCGTCGCCACGCCGCCATTGGGGCTGACGTTCATCCCGTCGAACCAGCCCACGGGGGCGGTGAGCGCATACCCTGTCAGGCCCAGGGGATTGATGGACACACCGCCGGGGCGGAAGTTGCAGCGGTCCGCCGCCGCCCCAAGCGTGTCGCCGGTGAACCCGTAGATCCAATGCTTCGCGCCGTCCCAGGCCGCCGCGCGCTCCCACTCCGCCTCCGTCGGCAGGCGGTAGCCGCCGGGCGTCGGCGGCGCCGCGGTCAGCGGCCAGTCCGCCGCAGTCATGTCGTAGCAGGGCGTCAACCCCTGCAACTGGCTGAGCCAGTTGCAGTATGCCGCGGCGCCATACCAGGACACATCCACCACCGGATGAATGGCCGTCGAATAGAACGTTGTGTCCGGCAGGCCCGTCCGCGTCCGCGGGGAAAACACGCCGCCCGAATACTGTATGTTGCTGTAGCCGTCCGCGGGTTTGAGTATGACTTCAAGATTATCGCCCGCGCAGAGGTCACCCGTGCCCGCCCATGCCGCGCCGCCGCTGTCTTTCAGATACCCCTGTGCCAGCGCCCAGTTCAGCACATCGCAGTACTGCTGGTTCGTCACCGCGCACTTCCCAATCCAGATCGGAAGAGCACACGTCTGAACTCCAGTCACGATCAGATCTCGTA
>CALDSM010000315.1 GCA_937923585.1 uncultured bacterium | reverse complement strand
GCTGGTGGGCGAAACGCAGGCATCCCCGTACACCGAGCGGCGCACCTTTGCCGAGCGCTATCCCACGGGCGCATCGCCGGTGGTCTCCGTGTCCAACGAGTTCGGCGAAATCCGGGTCGAAACCTGGAACGAGCGGGTGGTGCAAGTTTCCGCCGAGGTCAGCGCGGGTGCGGAAACCGCCGAGACGGCGGCGAAACTGGCCCAGGCCATCGAGATCAAAGTGTCGCCGGCGGAGGAATTGGTCGAAATCAAGACGCTTTACCCGGAAACCCGCCGCGACATGGGGCGCATCTCGCTGGCCGTGCAGTACAAGATCACCATTCCGCGCGAGGCGAGCCTGGTGGCCGACAATTTTTTCGGCGATGTGGCCGTGCGCGGCATCGGCGGGTTCATCGGCATGGACGTGCGCTACGGGGCGGTGGACATCGGCCAGGCGGCGGGTGAAGTCCGGGTGCGGTCGCATGGCGAGTTTCCCGTGAAGGCCGAGGGACTGGCGAAGGGCGGCATCTTTCAGATGAAGGGTGCCCGCGCCGACATCAGCAATGTCAGCGGAGACATCCAGGTCAGCAATTTCGGCGGGAGTGTGGCGTTGTCCAAACTGGGCGCCGAGTACAAGGCTGACATCACGGTGGACAGCGGGCGCGCGGACATTTCGATGGACCCGGGCTCCAACCCCGATGTAACCGCCACGGTGGTTTACGGCAAACTCAACAGCGACCTCGACATGAGCCGGTCCGGGCAGGACGACCGAATTGTCGCCCGCCACCCCAATGCGGACGCGAAGCAGCGCATGACGATCAATGCGTCCTTTGGTGACGTGACCATTGAGGTGCGCGGCGCGGGCGCTGTGCCGGCGTCCGGACCTGCCGGGGGACAGGTGTTCAACGACACGCGCGAGGAGCGTGCAACGGTGGGCGAGTCGGACGTTCTCCAGATTGACGCCGTCATTCCGGGCAGTGTGCGTGTTGAGGGGACGGACAACAAGGACGTGCATGTCACAGCCACGCGCGTCGTCTGGATGCCGACGGCGGCCCAGGCGCCGCAGGCGCTGGAAGCGCTGCAAATGCAGATCAAACAGGAGGCCGGGCGGGCGACGGTCACGACCGCGGCGGACGGCGACATGGCCCGCTTCGGCTGCACCGGGTACCGCGTGGATTTGGTCGTGCAGGTGCCCCGGACCGTGGCCGTTCAAATTAATGCGACCGACGGTGTGACGGCCGTGATGGGAATGGGCGGTACAACCACGGTGGAGCAGGCTCGGGGCGAGGTGGGCGTGGAGCACGTCAAGGGTGCGCTCAAAGCGGCCAACAAACGGGGCGCGGTGCGGGTGTCGGACTGTGCCGGACCGGTGGAGGCGGCGGCCCAGTACGGCGACCTGCGCATCGAGCGCGTGCTTGGCAAGGTCATGGCGCAGAACACCGAAGGGCGCACCATCATCGAGTCGCCCGGCGGCGACGTATCCGCGCGCAACACCGGCGGCGATGTGCGGCTGCTCTCGCTGGAGCCGATCAAGGGCAACATGGACCTGCACGTGGACAAGGGCCACCTGAGCATTCTCATCGCGCCCGAGTCGAGTGCGGCGCTTACCGTCCGCGCGGCCCAGGGACGGGTCCAGAGCAACATTCCGCTCAACGGGTCCATCGGCGGCGAGCGTCAGGAATTCACGGGGCGGCTGGGCGACGGGCAGTACACGGTGCTGCTGGAGGCCGAGGGCGGGGACATTGTGGTCAACTGAGACGGGCCGGGTACGGTTCCTCCACTGAACTTTATATTACGCACCTATCCGGCAATGAGGGCATGCCATGTTTACATTGGGTTTGGTTTGTGCCGCGCTGGCGGCGGGTCTTGCGGAACCGGCGCATGCGCCGGCAAAGGGCGACGCGCTGCGTTGCGCGGACATTACCATGCGCGACCCCTTCGTGCTGCCGGTCAAGAAAGACGGACTCTACTTTCTGTACGGCACCTGTCCGACCTTCGGCGAGAAGCCGTTCCTCTGCTACACCAGCAAGGATTTGAAGACCTGGAGCGGTCCCACCAGCGTGCTCGACCTGCCCAAGGATTTTTGGGGCACGCGGGATTTCTGGGCGCCCGAGGCGCATGTGTGGAAGGGGCGCTATTACCTGTTCGCCACTTACGCAACCGACGGAGGCAAGACACGCCGGACGCACATATGCGCGGCGGACGCACCGCTCGGCCCTTTCCGCCCCATTGGCGACGGACCGCAAACGCCTGAGGGCTGGATGTGTTTGGACGGAACCCTGTTTGTGGACGATGGGGGTGCGCCGTGGATGGTCTTCTGTCATGAATGGTTGCAGGTGCAGGACGGAGAGATTTGCGCCGTGCGCCTGTCGGAGGACCTGTCCAAGGCGGCGAGCGCGCCGCAACTGCTGTTCAAGGCGTCCGCCGCACCGTGGGTAAGGGAGAAGAAGGACAAGATTACGGACGGGCCGTTTCTTCACCGGTCCGAGAGCGGCAGACTGCTGATGATTTGGTCCAGCTTTGGCACCGACGGCAAGTACAAGGTGGGCCTGGCGCGGAGCCGTTCGGGAAAACTCGAAGGCCCCTGGGAACAACAGGCAAAGCCCATCTATGAAGACGACGGCGGCCATGCGATGCTGTTCAGAACCTTTGACGGGCGATTGTTGATGTCCCTGCACACGCCCAATCACCGTCCTTCCCATCCGGTGTTCATTCCCGTGCGTGATGCAGGGGATACGCTGGTTCTGGAGCCATAGGCGGGCGGGAACAGCACGGGACTAATGGAGAGAAAGGGGGTAATGGGAGGTATGAGAGCCAAGCATCAGGGCCGTTGTTGGGGAAGATGCATGGCAATGGCGTTATAGACTGTGAATTGTACGCAGAACTGGGACCGCTGCAGAAAGAAGGCCACAGAGGCCCCATCTTTTTTTGTGGTGTCAACGTGTCAACCACCGGTTTCCGTGGGGCGTTTTAGTGGGTGAACGCACACAGTTGACTGCCTGACCTGATTGGGAGCACGGACAACCCACCCTCCTGTCCTCCGCACCGTCCGTGCTCCCATCTCTTTTTTTTGCACACCTCCCCGCGGCCCGGCATAATGGTCGGCGTGGGCACGCCTCTTCAACATGCTGATCCTCCCGTTGCAGCCTCAGGCCGCAAGTTTGCCGTGCTTTGCCTGTGCGGGTTGCTGGAAGCCGCCGTCTTGGCCCTTCTGGCCGCACTGGCCGCGGTTCACGGCTCGGATGTTCTCTCCCATTGGAACGGTCCCGGCGGTTCTCTCACGAGCGAATTGTACATCCCAGCCGCGAGCATGGCCGCGGGCAGGGGTTTTGTAAACATCGTTCCCGAAAGCGTGCCGGGTTTCCGCCAGTTTATAGATTTTCAGCAGCCTTCGATGGACCCGGAATTGTTGAAACGGGAAGGCCGGGAGCAGCCGCTGCACCAGTACCAGGGTTACCATCGCTACCTCATCACGGCGGTGGGATGGGTCTGGTCCGTGTTCGGCCTGTCCTGGGACTCCATGAAGATCTTCATACTCCTCCTGTTCGCGCTCTGTCTTTGGGAGGTCTACGGTATTTCACGCCTTGCCATGGGCGTGCCCGCCTCGCTGGTCGTCGCGCTCGCCTTCTGCTGGACGGACACCCTGTCACCGGCGCTGGCTTCACCGCGCGATTTCAGCAAGGCTCCCTTCATTCTGGGTGCGGTTTTGCTGCTTGGCTGGGTTATCCGCAGGCCGAGGCGCGCCACCTGGACGATACTATTCGGCCTGGCGACCGGGATTGTGCTGGGGGTTGGCCTGGGTTTTCGGCGCGACGCGATGGTGATGGTGCCCTTTGCCGTGCTCGTGTTCCTGATTGCCCCGGTGCGGGTGGACAATCTCTTTCGGCGGCACGGTGTGCGGCTGGCGGCAGTGGTTCTTTTTGCGGGTGCATTTTGCGCGAGCGGCTGGCCCATCCTGAAGGCCTTTCATGAGCGCGGCACGCTGGCCGAGCACGACACGATGATGGGCTTTTCAACCAACGCGGACCGGGAGATGTCGCTGCGGCCGTCCTCCTGCGAAAAACTGTACGTGGTGAACGACCTGTTTTGCAGCATGCAGGCCCACGATGCCGGACGGCGCGGCCTCACCGCGCCTTCGGAGGAATTTCGGCAGCATTGCACCGAGACCGATTACGACGCCGTGTTGAAGAAGAAGTATGTTCTGGCCATGGCCCTCCGCTTTCCGGCGGACCTGATTTCCCGGGGCTATGCCGCAACCCTGTGTGTCTTGGGCGGGGTTCAGGGTTCGGGGTCGAATCACACCGAACCAGCGGAAGGCCAGCCCTTTCTTGCCGGGCTCCTCAGGCAATCTGTTGACCTCCTTTACGGTTCAGCCGCCTACGGCGCATGGTTTGCGCTGGCCGCGCTGGTTTGCGTGGGCGCGGCAAACGGGCGACTGGCCACGACGATGCTCTTCTTCGTGCTGTTTCTCGGCGGGTACACTTCCGGCCAATTCTCGGGCCGGCATGTGTTTCATCTTGCGTTTGCGCCGTTCTTCTTCGGTGCATTCCTGGCCGACTGGACGCTGCGGAACGCTTTTCGGGGAATGCGCGGCCATCCCTCCGTCGAGGGCTGCATTGCGGCGCTGGGCGGATTGGGCATGCTGGTCCTGCGCGCCGCGGCGTGGGCCGCATGCATGTTTGCGCTGCTCTACCTTCCCCTTCAGGCGGCGGCGCTGGCGCAGCGCGTCCAGGTCGGCCGCATGGCAGACAAGATAACCCGGGCGGAGAAGGAAGCGGTGGGTTTCCGGGAAGGCCCCTTCGACGACCGGGTGTTGCTTGCCCCCGATGTTCCCGACGGTTGTGCCGGTTGCCAGAATGAGGGGCTGCTCGTGGACTTCAAAACGACGGTTTACACGGCCGCGTTTGCCGCGGGCCCCGACACGCCGGACGTGGAAATATGCTACGAAACCGATGAGTTTTCGCATCCGGTAACCATTGCACTTGGGCCTGGTCCGCCCTGTGACCTGCTCTATTGCTTTTCCGTGTTCGAGCCGACCCAGTGCGGCGGATGGATGCGGTTCGCCGGGTTGTCCGTGCCCAGGGAGCAGGTCGGCCTGTTCAAGGGGTTCAGCCGCGTCCGCCACCCGAAAGTGCTGGACCTGCCCGTCAACATGGCTATCCCGTCCAACCCGGACCGGTTTCTCTGCCGTCAAGCGGCTGTTTGGCCGTGGCGCGGGAGATCGGAAGAGCACACGTCTGAACTCCAG
>CALDSM010000314.1 GCA_937923585.1 uncultured bacterium | reverse complement strand
ATCTGATCGTGACTGGAGTTCAGACGTGTGCTCTTCCGATCTCCTGGCCAACGAACGGCTGGCCGGGTATGACTTGGAAATGACCGCCCTGGACGCCGTGGCCCGGATTGCCGAGGTGCTCCAGACCCCCGACGGAATGCAGTTCATTCGGACCAGCTACGACGCGCTGGCCGGAAGTCTGAACTCCTTTGTGGACTATCTGGCGGCGCTGGGAAACACCTATGACACCGTGCCGACCAACCAGGCGGGCAACCTGGGCCAGCAGATTCTGACCACGGGGGATCTGAATCTGCCGGTCACCACGGGGCAGCACTAGCCCGCCTATCTTGCCAGTCATTGCGAGCCTCAGACCGCCTACGGCGGGGATTCATTTTAGAAAGCCGGTTCCAGTATGTGGGACAGCCGCCCTCGGCTGTCGGGCTTGTGACGAACGCCCAAGGGCCGACAGGCAAGGGCGCCTGTCCTACACTTTCTTAGCAGGAGGGCGTCAGCCCGACGCGGCAATCTCCTGAAACAACGCTCTCGCTTGTCGGGATAATGGCGAGCAAGAGATTGCTTTACTATGTTCGCAATGACGGTGTGTCTTTGGGGCTTGAATGCTGACGGAGTCTTTGGCGGCATTTTGCGCCAACATGGCTGGAGTTAGTTGGTGAGATGTGCAGGTTAGGGAAACGCCCCCCGTTCGGCCCGAGATTCCACCCCCGGTCTCCACCCCGGTTTCAATCCGCTGTTTCCCCCGCTTTCCACCATTGCCCGACGCGCCGAAGGCGCATAACATGACAGCCCGGGGCAACGCCCCGGGAAATCGCGTCGCACCACGATGAAAGCACTGAAAGTGCGCAACAAATGCCTTGTGCCTGAGTTGGCGCCTACCGCTCCGTCACTGGTTTACAGGCGGAGGGATTTCCTCCGCCGAACGGCAAGGATCGTCGTCGCCAGGCACACCCCAAGTGCAAAACAGACCGGGCTGCCCGCAGGCATTTCGGTCGGGGCAAGGCCGATTTGGACGGGACCGGCGCTGCCGAAGGTGTCGCCGGTCAGTTCGCACGTATAGGCACCCGCGTCATCTGTGCTGAAGGCGTCCACGTGATACGTGTCCGACGTGGCGTCGGGAATGGCGTTGCCGTTCTTCAACCACTGATACTGAACCGCGCCGGAAAGCGCTGAAGCCGTCAGTTTCAGCGTCATCGGATCGCCTGCGTTGTAGAGGAAGCGCTGGCCCGTGTCAATCTCCAGAGAAACCGGCGTCAGGTTCCAGACATCGTTTTTCGCGATACAGGGGAGCAGACCTTCTGACAACCCTCCAAGAATCCAGAGTTTGCCATCGAAGACCGCAGCGCCTTGATTATGACGAATCGTCCACGGAGCATTCGGCATTTGCTGCCAATGCGCCGCATCTTGCGAGCGCCACACTTCATTACTCCCTTCAATCCAAGTGCCGGTCCTAAATACCTCGTGAAAGGACGACCTGTCCAAGTCCCATAACTGATTGTCGAAATCGGCCAAGGCGGTGAAGTATCCGACTCCCTCCGAAGGAACTGAGGTCCAAGAGTCACCGGTGCTAGAATACGCCACCTCATGTACCCAGTACCATAGTAACTGAAGCTCCACGAGGTACGGAAAGTAGCCTCCTATAACCCACAGCCTATTCTGGAAAACGATTGTGTTCACGTATCCAGGAACCCATGCGCTTTGCTCGACTACTTGCGTCCATTGAATACCGTCCGACGAGTTCCAGACATCATTGAAATCGGCAGCCGATGTCGTGTCCTCGCCCCCAAGAACCCACAGTTTCTCGTCGAAGACTGTAATCCCAGCCCCAAGTCGTTTTCCCCACGGTGCGGTAGGGGTTACCTGTGTCCAATTCACACCGTCTGGTGATTTCCAGACGTCATTCGATCCTTCATAGTTTCCAACGACCCACAGATTGTCCCTGAAGACCACGATTCTTCCTCTTCCGCGGCCGTCCAGCCAGGGAACAGCGTTCGCCTCCAATGTCCAATTGCGCCCATCGGAAGATGTCCAAATGTCGTTGATCGGTGCGACCCCTTGGGCCAGGCCCCCAATGACCCACAGTTTGTTCCTGAAGTTGACCGCCGCATGACCCGCGCGTGGAGTCCACGATGCCGAGGTCGTGACTTGACTCCAGTAATAAGCGCGGTTGGTGGGTTGAGCCTCGACACGTTCGCAGAGCGCGAAAGCGAAGAAGACCAGGACTGTGGGGGCTAGTGCGAGGTATGGTTTTCGAGATTGAGAGCACATAAGTAAGGACCCTCACTGGTAAATGGAGTAAGCGTCGGTGCTATGGTCGCGTTCAAGAGCAAAGGGAACGCCATAGGCGATAACCACCCCATTGGCCTTCAAATTGCCGAGATCCTCGTTCAGCACCGGCGACGCGCCGGGGGGCGTGTCGCCAAGCAGTAGGAGATTGCCGGCGTCGTCAATGAGCGCGGCGGTCTTCCACTTCGGATCCTGTTCGGAAGCGGGACAGTCTAACGGGAATCGCGCCTCGAAGGCCACGCCGCCGGATATCGGCGTCAACGGCCCCGTCTGCTGTTCATGGAGATCTCCTTTCAGATACAGATGGGAATTCCCCTTCATGAGGGCGGCGACTGGCTCACCGGCCGCATTCTTTACCGTGAAGACGGATTCGGGTGCAGCGGCAGCAACGGTCGCCCAGTCATGTCCCTCCTCATGCACCGCACCGCCGCCCGCGCTGCCCTTCTTCATCAGCAGGAGATTGCCATTTTCCACAAAGCGAGCCGCCTCTTTGCCGTCCTGGTCCCTTATGGAATAGGCGTTGCCGAAATAGTCGCAAATGGCACCCCGCAAGCCGAAATATGCGGGCTTGAGATAATAATGGCCGACCATGATAGGGTGTTCCGCATCCGAATGGTCTATTTTCGCGCCCAGTAAGCAGCCATTGCAGGCATGCTCGTTACAGTAATAACGATTAATGTTGTCAGAGTCATTTATCCAGCCGCAGGCTTGATTTGGATTCTCCGTGCCGCCAGGGTAATGGGGCCAGTACGGCGCTGCTTTTCTATTCAACCAGTTAAGCTTGTCTACCGTTCCCCAAAAGGAAACGTTGTAGACCTTAGGATCGGCCAATGTGGCATCCATCACCGCCTTATAGACGCGACCCTGCCATTCTTGACGTATTGCGATATTGGTAGTTGCCCATAATGGACATTGGGTCTGCATGGCGTTCCATTCCCCATTATTGGCTGGATACGCGACCGGTATTCCCATCCGCATATCCCCCTCGCAAACCGCGAAGCAATCGCCGTACGTTGCGAACTGGGCTACGCTGTCCGCAATACCCCGAAGCTGTCTTGGATTCAGACGCAAGTATCCATTTTCGGCTCCGGCCTCAGCGTCATATTTCAAGCAGGCCCAAACAGGAATGTACCACTGCAGCCCGACACCGTCAATAAGAGGGGCGCTGGATCCTGGAGGAGTG
>CALDSM010000313.1 GCA_937923585.1 uncultured bacterium | reverse complement strand
CCAGATCTGTTTCCCGGCGAGGTCCACCGCGACGACCTCGGCCCGCGCCGTGGCGTAATAGATGCGCCCGTCATGCGCGACGGGCGTTTCCCGCACCGGCGCGCCGGTCTTGATGCGCCAGAGCACTTCCAGCGTGTCGGGGAAGGACGCCTCCGCAACGCCGGTCAGCGCGCTGTTTCCGTGGTACGTGTTCCATTCGGCGGGCTTCACCGGTGCGGGGGGGGGAGCCGGCTGCGGCGCGGGGTCTGCCGCGGGCGGTTCCGCCTTGAACGCCGGCTTTATCACCAGCAGGTACACCGCAAGACCCGCCATGTGCGCGAGGAAGACCACCAAGAAGAACCGGGCTCCGCGCTTCTTCATGCCTTCTCCTCCAGCGCCGCGGTGTATACGCCCGTCATTTCACGCACCACCCGGTCCATGTTGAACTGCGTCCGTATGGCTTCGCGGCCCCGGCGGCCCAACCGGAGAGCCTCGCCGGGGTTTTCCAGCAGCGACTGCAGGGCGTTGGCCAGCCCGTCCGGCGTTTTCGGGTCGTACAGCACGCCGCCGCCGGTGGCGTTGATGATTTCGCGGTAGGAACCCTCCGCGGGCTGGACCACAGGCACGCCCTGCGCCATGGCTTCCAGCAGCTGCAGGCCGAAGGCCTCGCCGCCGGGAACGGGCACGGACAGCACCGAAAGCGAGCGGAGGAATTCGCCGCGCTGCGCCAGTTGGAATTCTTCGAGAAATTCCACCGCGCCGTCCATGCCCTCGCCACGGAGTTTCGCATGGATTTCGTCGCGGAAACGGCGGTCCGCAGGGGTGCAGCCGCCCGTGGCGCGCAGCCGCAGATTCCCAAACTGCGGCTGCCGCTTCAGCGCGATGAAGGCGTCCACCAGCAGCCCCAGTCCCTGGCCGCGGCTCAACCGTTCCAGAAAGCCGATGACCGGCGGATCAAAACCCGGCTCGGCCGGGGGAAGGTTGTCCGTTTCAATACCTGGGAAGACCACGGCGACGCGGTCCGGGGGAAGGTTCATTCGGGTGATCATGCGGCCTGCATACCAGGCGCTTGTGGAGATGAACCGCGACACGCATTTCGCGTTTTCGGAAATGGCCTCCCAGCAGCGCCGGTCATAGGGCGGGTGCATGGCGTTGACCCAGGGCTCCTCGTCCTGCAGGCTGCACACGATGGGCACATCGGTGATGTTCCTTATCTCCGGCGCGAACCCGAGCAGCAGCGCGTTGGAGACATGGATGATGTCCGGCTTGTCCTGCCCGGCGAGCCATGCGAGGAACCGGTCGAATTCCTTTTGCTGGTTGCCGCGCCTGCCGCGCAGCATGGACAGCGTCATGGGACCGAGGTCTGCGGCGTTGGTGGACTGTTCGCGCGCGGCGGCCTGCCGGAGCACCCAGGGCGCGTCGAGCAGGCGGTCCATCCATTGCGGCATCCTGCGCAGCAACGGAACCTTCTCACGCAGGTACATGTTCACGCCGCCAAAGAAGATGGGCGCCTTCGCGCCCACGCTGCCCTCCTCGCCAAACATGGGCAGGTAGAGCGGAACCATGACCACATCGTGCCCGGCGCGGCGCAGCGCGCGCACCAGCGCGCGGTCGCGCACGCAGTTCTGGCAGTAGAAGGTGCCGCCGCTGCCCGGAACAAGGTGGAGGATGCGCATCAGGTTTCCTCCCCGTCTTTGAACGACAGCGCCGCGGTGGGGCACGCCTCAACGCAACGCCCGGCGACACCGCCCAAACCCTTTGCAAGGGAGGCGCCGAAGGGCACCTCAAGGCGCGACTCAAGGCCGCGTCCGGCAAATGCGATGCCCGCATCGAGGCCCGACGCGCGCACAATCTCCACGCAGATGCCGCACTTGATGCACTTGCCCGGCTCGAACAGCACGCCGTCGGCCGTCCGAACCGCCGCCACCGGCGCGCGTTCCATGACGCGCGTAATCTGGGGGCCGAGCCCGTACTGTTCCGCGTAGCGGCGCAGTTTGCACGACACCGGTTTGGCGCAGTCGCAGTGCAGGCAGCGGGATGCTTCATGCAGCACAGCCGCTCCGGGATCGACAGGCGAGGGCGCCTGTCCCACATCGTTGCGGCGTTCGACGGCATAGGCGGCAAGTTCGGCGGGGTGGAGGCGCCCGATGCTGGAATTGAAGCACTTCTCGGTGCCCGGCATGGGCTGGTCGGTGAGGAATGCGCTCACTTCACGCGCCGCTCTCTTGCCGCTGCCCACCGCCCGCACATGCATAGCCTCTTCCTTGGCGGTGAAGATCTTCGCATGCGGTGCAAAGGACAAGTCACACGCCACGATCACGGCGTCATGTTCTTCGAGCAGCGCCGTGAGCGACGGTTCTGCGCCGACTTCGCTGTTGAAGACGAATTCAACGCCCAGCGCGCGCACGGTTTCGGTTTCCGCGTCCAGCACGGAAGGCGGCAGTGTCTCCGCCGGCAGCGCGCGGAGTTTTGCGCCGGCGTTGCCGCGTTTCTCATAGATGCGGCACGCGTGGCCGTCAAGGGCGCAGGTCCACGCGGCCGCCATGCCGGCCAAACCCGCGCCCACGATGCCCACGGACAGGCCGGTGGCCATGCGCCGCGCGTCCTGGCCAAAGTCTTTCGTTAGGAAAGGCACGGATGCGTCGCGGTGACTCTCGCGTATGGCGATAGTCGTGTCGTACTGTCCGCGCCGACAAACGCGCTCGCAGGGGGCCGTGCAAACATGACCCAGTGTGGCCGGGAAAACCAGGTCCAGCTTGGCCCGCCGCGCGGCGGCTTCAGTTTCGTTTTTCTGGATGTGGCGCAGCATGCGCGGAATGTTCAGTCCGGCCGGACAGATTCGCGAACAGGGCGCCTCGCAGTCGCCCACGTGCTCGTCCAGCAGCATCCGCAACACTTCACGGCGCGCCTCCTGCACCTTCTCACAGTCCGTGTCTATGTCCATGCCGTCCGCGGCCCTGGCGGCACAGGCCGGCAGCAACCGCCCGGTGGACCTTTCCCTGACGACACAAATCATGCACGACGTGAGTGCACCGGTCTCTTTCAGCCAGCACAGCGTGGGGATCTCGACCCCGGCGGCGTGCGCGGCGTCCAGCAGCGTTGCGCCGTTGGCGACCTCCACCTCTTTGTGATTGATCCTGAGTCGTGCCATCAGTCCACTTTCACCGCGTTCACCGGGCATATCTCGTAACAGGCATTGCAGCGCGTGCATTTCTCCCGGTCAATGACATGCACCCCGTAGGGCGTCATCGGAATGGCGTCTGCGGGGCAAATCTGCGCGCATTTGGTGCAGCCGATGCACTGGTCCGTAATGGTGTAGGAAATGAGCGCTTTGCACCTGTGCGCCGGACAGCGCCCGGCCGCGTGCGCCTCGAACTCATCGCGGAAATGCATCAGCCCGGTTAGCACGGGGTTTGGCGCGGTGCGGCCCAGGCCGCACAGGCTCTGTTTCTTCACCGCCGTGCCCAGCCGGTGCAGTTCGTCAAGATCCGCCGGTTTGCCCTTGCCCCCGCACAGCCGGGTCAGGATGTCGAGCAACTGCTTCGTGCCCACACGGCACGGCGTGCAGCGGCCGCACGATTCCAACTGCGTGAACGACAGGAAGTAGCGGGTCATTTCGACCATGCAGTCTGTGTCGTCCATCACGACAAAACCGCCGGAGCCCATCATGGAACCCGCCCCGGCGAGCGCCTCGTAGTCCACGTGCAGGCCGGCCAAATCCGCCGGGATGCAGCCGCCCGACGGGCCGCCCACCTGCACGGCCTTGAGCGTGCGCCCCTCGGGCACGCCGCCGCCGACGTCGTTCACGATTTGCCCGACCGTCATGCCCATCGGCACCTCGATGAGGCCGCCGCGCCGGATTTTTCCCGCCAGCGCAAACACCTTGGTGCCCTTGCTGTGCGCCGTACCGAGTGCGGCAAAAGCGTCCGCACCGTGGCGGATGATCCACGGCACCATCGCCAGCGTCTCTACGTTGTTCACCAGCGTGGGACACCCGTAGAGGCCATGCTGCGCCGGGAACGGCGGACGGAAACGCGGTGTGGGCCGCACCCCTTCGAGGGACGCGATGAGCGCGGTTTCCTCGCCGCAGACGAACCCGCCCGCGCCCTCGCGCACCTCGGCGTGGAAGGCGTGGCGCGTGCCGAGCACGCGGTCGCCGAGAATGCCCGCCTCACTGCATTTGGCAATGGCCGCGCGGATGCGCTCCACGGCCAGCGGGTATTCCGCGCGGATGTAGAAGATGCCCCGGTGCGCGCCCGTCGCAATGGAGGCGATGAGCATGCCCTCCAGAATGCGGTAGGTGTACGACTCGAGGATCATGCGATCCATGAACGCGCCGGGATCGCCCTCGTCGCCGTTGCAGATGATGTATTTGACATCGCTCGGCGCGTGGCTTACGGCCCGCCATTTGTGCGCCGTGGGGAATCCCGCGCCGCCCCGTCCGCGCAGGCCGCTGTCGTGAATGGCGTCAATGATCGCTTCGGGCTTGAGCGGCGCACCCGCCTCCGCCGCGGGCGGCAGCAGCGGCGACTGCGGTGTTTCGCCCAGTCCGGCAAGACAGCGCAGCAGCGCCTTGAAGCCGTCGTGGCGAATGTACTCCCTAAGATCTGTGGGATCGATCTCGCCGCAGCATTCCGTGGCGATGCGCTTTTGCACATCGAGGAAACCGGCCACGGCGGCATTCGCCGGGTCCAGCGCGGACTGCCGCGCCGTGTCGTCGGTGTACAGGCGCTCCAGCCACTGCGCCGCCTTCGCGCGGATGCGCGGCAGCGCGTTCTTCGGCGGGAAGTGGGACAGCACGACGGCGGGCACGTCCTCCGGCCGCATCCTGGCGTAGGTCTTGGGCGGTGAGCCCGGCAGGACCACTTCCATCAGCGGCGTCTGGTGGCACATGCCCACGCAGCTCACATGCTTGACGCGAACATGGATGCCGTAGGTTTCCAGCGTTTCTTCGAGCGCGCGGCGCACCAGTTCGCTGCCCCCGGCCACGCAGCAGGAGCCCAGTCCAATGCGGATCTCCGGGCCGTCAACGGCGGCGCCCGCCTCTTCGGCGCCGCCGGAGGGCGGTTCCTGCGCGGCCCGCGCCAGGAAATCCTCCAGCATGCCCGGCACGGCTTCCGGCTTCACATGGCCGTAGGTGACGCCGTCAATCTGCACGGCCGGCGCCAGCGTGCAGCAGCCGAGGCAGCGCACCATCTGGAGCGTGAAGGTGCCGTCGCTGTCCGTGTCCTCGCCGTTGGCTAGGTTCAGTTCCTTCGCGACGGCGTCATGCACGCTCTCCGAACCCTTGAGGTGGCACGCGGTGCCGTCGCACACGCAGACCGTGTGTTTGCCCGCCGGGCGAAAACGGAACTGCGGAAAGAAGGTGGCGACGCTCTGGATGTCGGCGGGCGCGATGTCCGTGGTTTCGCAGATGCGCCGCAGCGCGGCTTCCGGCAGGTAGCGGTACTGCTTCTGCACGGACTGCAGCAGCGGAATGACCGCGTCGCGGCCCCGGCCGCAGCGCGCGACCATCGCGTCAATGTCTTCTGGCAGCAGTTCCGGTTCCATGTCAGCCCGCCGCGATGCAGATCAGTTTGGTGGCGGTGCGGGCGTAGATGCGCCCGTCCAGGAATGCGGGCGTGGCGAAAGTCTCCTCGCCGAGCGCGGGGCTGCCGATTCTTTCGAAGGTGGCGGCGTCCTTGAAGATATGCACGATGCCCTTCCGGTCCGCCAGGTAGACGCGGTCGCCGACGGCAATGGGAGACGCCTGGAAACCCTCCTCGGTTTCCTCAAGCCAGGCCTGGGCGCCGGTCTTGGCGTCGAGGCAGACAATCTCGCCGCGGGCCGTGCTGATGTAGAAATGCGTATCCGTGCCGACGGGGCTCGACGTGTCGGGCAGCGCGTCCTCATACTCCCATGCCTGTTCCGGCTCGGGCGGGGTCTTGCCCTCGGCGAACTTGATGGCCGTGGCAACGGCATAGTCGTTGGCCACAAAGAACATGCCCGCGCCGTAGGCGGGACTTGGCGCCACCTCGCCGCTGAGGCACTTCAACTGCCACAGTTGCTTGCCGGTCAGCGGATCGTAGGAGGTCACATCCTTGCAGGAGTTGAGCACAAGCTGGAATCCCGCCGGCGTCTCCACGCAGGCCGGTGAGGACCAGGAAATGATGCCGCGGCTGACCGTGTACGCCTCATGGCCGTCCGACAGGTCCAGCGCGATGAGCCGCCCGTTGGCCTTGCTGTCGTACTGTATGAGCAGCAGGTTTTGGAAGGCGATGAGGGAGGATGCATGGCCGTAGTGGTTTTCGGGCACGCCGAGGTTCTTGCCCCAGAGCAGTTTTCCGTTGAAGTCCACGCAGGCCACGTCGCCGTTCGCGAAGATCGCGCAGGCGCGGTCTCCCTGCACGGCCATGGTGGGCGCGGCGAAACTGGTCTCCTCGCTGATCTTGGGCGGCGCATCCGGCGTGCCGGGGAACTTCTCCAGCGTGTAGGTCCACAGCAACTGGCCGCTGTCGGCGTCAAAACAGTAGATCTCGCGCTTCTCCGCCGTCGCGCCGCTCAGGAAGATGCGTTTGTCCCACACCACGGGCGAATTGGGCGCGGCCAGCGGCACATCGGTTTTCCACTTGATGTTCTTGCCGCTCTCAACGTCCCATTCCGTCGGCGCGGTGGCGAAATGCGCCACGCCGTAAGAGCCCGGTCCGCGAAAGGAGGGCCAGTTCTTTTGGACGGTTGCCCAATCGGGCCAGGTCACCGCCGGTGCGGCGGCGGACTGCGGCTCTTTCGCCTGCTCACCGGCCTGTGCCGCAACTACGGACGGCGCGGGCACGTCCAGGCGTGTGAAGTGCGCCGCGAGCAGCGCGCAGATGACCCACGCGAACCCGGCCAGCGCGATCAGTTCTTTCGCGCGCCCGCGCACGGTCCAGAAGGCCGGCGTTGGCGCATTCGGGTCGGGCAGAGGCAGCCGCGGTCTGCTCTGCGTTGCGAGGTAGAGGGACAGTGCCAGCGCAACCACACCGCCCAGCAGCAGGTATCCGCCCAGTTGAAGCTGCCGCTGGCTGGTGAAGAATGCCTTGCGCGCAAGCAAATCGAGCACGCGAATCTGTTCGGCCAGCGCGGGGTTCGGCTCCTGCGACTGGGCCAGTTGCAGGCGCAGTTTGATGATCTCGGGGTTGTCGAGCGGGTTGACGGCCTTTATCTGGAGATAGTTGGCGATGAGCAGCGTGGACACCGCCAGCGTGAACAGCCCCGCGACGACGGCCACGGTCACGGCCGTGCGCCACAGGGTTTCGTTGGCTGCGAACCTAGGCTTGGTTTTGCTGGACGATGGCATCTTCTTTTCCAACGGGACAGTACGCGAAGCACCGGGCGCAGCTCACGCAGGCGCCCCGGTCGGGCACGTAGTCCCTGTTCCTGCGAATCACGGACAGTCGGATCATTCTCCCGCAAAAGGCCAGCCCCATGAACGCGCCAAAGAGCGCGGAGGCGGTCTTGAAGCGCATTCTGAGGGCATCGGCCTGGGCGTACAAGTCGGCGGGCGTCTTGCTGCCCGCACGAAAGGCCTCGCTCTCTACAGAGCGCTCTGCATAGACGCCCCGCTCCTCGGCGGCCACGCGCTCCGCCAGTTGCACCGTCGGATGGATGCGCGCGATGAACGTGTGCGCGGCCATGCCGGTCCAACCGGCGAGCAGGACGATGAACGGCGCGGCCAGCAGCAGCAGGCCCAGACGCCGCGCGCCTGCGCGGCGATCCGCGGCCGCATCCTCCGGCGTCGGGACCAGGATTGCGTTGACGTGGCAGGACTCCTCGCACAGCCGGCACTGGATGCACTCCGCGGGCGTGATTGAGGCGTGCCATTTCGAGAAGATCGACGCCCAGCGCAGCAGCACTCCGTAGGGGCAAAGGAAGCGGCAGTAGGGCCGCGCGACGAATATGCCGATGAGCAGCAGGATGCCCCCGGCGAGGAACATGTTGAACGTGGCGCCCTGGCGGAAGAAGCCCACGAAGGGATCGTACTGGCAGACGTAGAAACCCGCGCCAGTGTAAATGCCCAGTATGGCGAAACCGAGGTAGGCATGGGCGAACAGGCCCAGCACATGCTCCAGCGGGCGCGGGAGCTGCACGGGGAACAGTGCGCAGATTTCCTGCGCGGTACCCAGCGGGCACACGGCCGCGCAGAAGACGCGGCCGAAGTACAAGGCGAACAGGATTGGCAGGAAGAAGTACACCGCCACCACAAACGGCACGCCCGCGCCGCTGCCCACGACGGCGTTGGCCACGTTCTGCACCGAGCCCACGGGGCAGATGCAGCCCTGTCGGTAGAAGCCAAAATAGAGCAGCGACGCGACGGTCAGCAGCAGCACTTCGCGCCGGGAACGGCGCTTCAGCACGAGCCATGCGGTGAGCGACAGAGCGCCCGCCAGTGCGGCAATGTCCACCGCGGGCGGGATAAGCCGCGGTGCCGGGGTAAATGCGGAGGGGTGCTGGTAGCCCGACTCGAATTCCGGGATCGGGAAGCGAAACGCCGCCGTCGCCTGTCCGGCCGCAGCAAGCAGCACAAGCAAGAAGAATATGTACGGAAGCCGCCTCATGCCTTGGGGCCGCCTCCGCCTTCGAGCGTTTTGAGCAGGTACGACTTGGCGACGGGCACGCGTTCATAGGCCTGTGCGGGACAGTCCCGCGCGATGGCGCAGTCGTTGCAGTGCACGCAGATGTCCTGTTTTACCTGAAGCTGGAGAGAGCCGTTGCCGAAGGCGTTGCAGCCCTTCACGCATTTGCCGCAGCCGATGCACAGGTCTTCATGGATGGTGTACTGGTAGAAGGGCGCTTCGACGTATTTGCGCTCCAGCGCGGCCACAGGGCACAGCTCATTTTCCGCACCGCTGTCCTGCGCCTTGGCCCCGGGCTGCAGATAGCCGCCGCACAGGTCGCAATAGCCGCACATTTCAAAGGCATGCACGCATTTCACGGCCGACGGGCTCAGCACGCAGGAGGTCGCACAGCGGCCGCACTGCTGGCACTTGCGCGGGTCCAACTGCCAGCCGTAGGTCTGCTCGGACGGGTGCGACACCATCCAGGCACCGCCGCCCGCGGCCACTGCCGCCGCCGCGCGGATGAAATCGCGCCGGGAAAAAGCGGGTACAGACACGTCTCCGCTCCCGCCTGCGGCGTCCGCTGCGCTTGTGTCAGTCCCCGTTTTTTCCCTGCTCATGGTTTCCGGTCTCCGGAAAAAGCGGGTACAGACACGTCTCCGCTTCCGCCTGCGGCGGGCGCTGCGCTTGTGTCAGTCCCCGTTTTTTCCCTGGGCTCATACACCAGAATCGCTTTCAAGGGCCCGACCAGGACCAGAATTCGGTCCTTCTTGTCCACCGCCAAATCTTTCACCGGCGAGTGGCTGTCGTTTTCGTCGCTGGCCGCCGGCAGATCGTCCGGTCGGACCACCACACCGATCAGCGTGTTGTCCGGCGCGTACACCTTGACGCGGTTGATGCCCTTCTCGGCGGTCACCACCGAGCCGTCGCTGCGAAAGGCGATGTGCGTCGGGTTGCAGCAGCCGCAAAAACCCGCAAGGTCCATGCCGGGCTTGTACCACGAACTCACCAGTTCGCCCGTGGGGCGGTGGTTCTCCAGGCCGTGCCGGCCGGGGTTGACCGCCCAAAACAATCCGGAAGCGTCAAAGGCCACGTCGAAGTAGGGACTGGGCACCACGAAACCCTCGAACTCCCGTTTCAGGTCGCGCTGCCCCATCTCGTTCAACACATTGCCGCCGTAATCATACCGCAGCACGACCCGGTTGCCCGCATCGGCCACGTAGACATTCTGGTCATCGGCGGCGATGGAGGTGATATAGGCGCGTTCACCCAGGTCTTTCCATGCCGCCAGCGGCTTGCCCAACCCGTCGAGCACCTGCACATGGTTGCGCATGCCCAGCAGCAGTCTCCCGTCCGGCGCTACGGCCAGCGCGTCCGGCGTGCCCTGCACGGCATGGCGCGCGGTCTCGCGGCCTTCACCGTCCAGCCGCAGCACCGCGTCCTTTCCCGCGACCAGGATGGCGCCGTCGCCGGTGATGGCCATCGCGGACGGTTCGTCCACATTCAGCGGGAACCGCGCGGTCTGGCGGAAGGCCACATCCTTGTCGTCTACCGTCTTGAACGGCTTGAGATCGAGTTTGTAGGACGGCCCCGGTTCACTGCCGCGGTCACTGGCGGCAATGATGACGACCAGCGCCACCACCGCAACGGTCAGCGCGGCCCAGAGCCACGACGGCAGCCGTCCGGACTTTCCCTTTGTCGGTTCCTGTTGCATTGCCTATTTTCCCGCCGCCAGCGAGATGCAGACCATCTGCGTCGAATCGCGCAGCAGCAGCCGGTCGCCCGCAATGGCCATGGGGCCCCAAGAATCCTGTCCGTGCAGGATTTGGGCCGTCGCCAGCGGCGCGTATCCGTCGCGGCTCGCCTTGATCATGGTCAGCGCGCCCTCGTCGTTCAGCACGAAGAACTTGCCGTCGGCCAGCAGGTACGGCCCGAGACCGAAGCGGTTGGACTGGCCGCTGGACCACACCAGGTCGCCGTTGAAGTTGTAGCACACAAACTGCGAGCGCAGCGCGCCCGAGTCCTTGGGCATGATCCCATACAGCAGCCCGTCGGACACAATGGGCGTCTGCTGCTCCGAGGTGATGCCGTCCTTTGGGCCGCGCTTGTAGAGCGTCTCGGCCTTGAACGCGCCGTTCTCGCCATGCACCCGGATCATCACGCTGCCCTCGCCGTAGCCGGCACTGAGCAGGATCTTGCCGGCATCGAGCAGCACGGGCGACGGTGCCACCACCTTGGCGTTCCAGGGCACTTCCCACAGCAGCGCGCCCGCGTCGGCGGCCTCGGCTGACACCCCGGCGACGCCGCCCACGGCACAGTAGACGTACATCTTCTTCCCGGCGATGGTCATGGGCATGACGGACGCGTGCGACATGTTCCACTGGCGCGCGTTCGGCGTCTTCCAGAGCGGCGCGCCCGTCTCCGCGTCCACGGCCATCAGGAGCACGTCCGTTCCGCAGGGCGCGAGTATGGCCTTGCCGTCCTCGATGAGCGGGCATTGGCCCGTGTACCACAGCGGCTCCTTCGTGCCGTAGTCGCGCTGCAAATCAATCCCCCAGCGAAACGCCCCGGACACCGGGTCTAGGCAGACGACATGGCAGCGCGGGCCGATGCCGACCAGATACTTTTCGGTCACGGCGGGCACGGTGCGCGACATGCCGTGGTTTCGCTTCACCGTGATCAGGTAGGAATGCCGCCAGATTTCCTTCCCGTCCGCAAGCGAGAAGCAGCGGATGGCGTCTGATTTGGCCTTCTCGTCGTAGTCCACCACGTACACCCGGCCCGCGAGCACGGCCGGACCGGCATGTCCCTCGCCCAATTCCACCTTCCACAGCACGGGCGGCCCGTCCTTGGGCCATGCCTCCGCCAGCGGCGGCCCGTCCTTGCGGATGTTGTCGAAATCCGCGCCGCGAAAGCGCGGCCACGCGCCGGGAAGGTCCGCCGCGACGCCGTCGAACGGCTCAAGGCGCCCCTTGAGGTCCACCTTCTTGCTCTTGCCCTTTTCCCCGGCGGGCGTGCCGTCCGCGCCGGGCAGGCGCGCCTGCATGCCCGGCTGCGTGTCGTGCGTGGACCACGCCCACAGCGCACAGCCGGCAAGCACGGCGGCAACCGCAAACGCGATCAGCGCCGGGAAGGTCTTTTGAGGTTTGGACGCCATTTGATGCTTTGTCGCAATCTTGTCCAGAGAATCGTTATAAAACGGCGGCTGGAAAGCCTTTCAGGGACACTCAGGAGCGCCCTTTCTCGTCACGGGGCAAGGAGAACATAGGGGATCGTAAAGATAGCCCGTCTGTCCAGTCAACTTCCCGCGCAAATCGCCCCGTTGTGGCGTGGTTTCCCGTCGCCCTTTGCCCTTCATCTTCTGACTGCGGTGGCCATGCCGCCGCTTTCCCTGGGCACGCCAATCTCCGATTGGCCGGTTTGAAACGGAAGAGCCAATCAGAGATTGGCGCGTCCAGGAAGCACACCCCGTTGCGGCGTGGTTTCCAGACCACGCCACTCTTCCGACCGAAGGTCTCCTCCTGGTTCGCTTTACATCCGCCGCCCCTCGCCGTGCGCCCAGCCAAAGCGGCGGCTGTGGCCCGATGGGGCATGGCTCAACATCGGCCTGGCCATGGAGACCGAGGCGACGCTCACGGCGCAGGACCGCAACAAGGAGTGGGAGTGCCGCGTGACCACCGTTAACAAGGCCGACGACAGCCTGCCGGGCAACACCGTGATGGCCGTGCTGTAGACGCGGCATCTTGCCGCGTTCCGCTTCGACCCGGGTCTCTGAAAGAAAGCGGCAGGATGCCGCTTCTACGTAGACGCGACATCCTGTCGCGTTTCCCGCCCCGGCACGCCCCGCGCGCCGGGGTTTCTAACGTGCAGCAACAGAATGTGTGGGACAGGCGCCCTCGCCTGTCGGCCCGGGGCGTTCGTCGCGAGTCGACAGCCGAGGGCGGCTGTCCCACATGCCGGAACCGGGGCAGTCGGGACGCCTGCGGTACGAAAAGCCCCATCCCAACGGGACTATGGAGCTGCGCCCGGGGTTGGCGGGGGGGGGCGGAACGCAGCGGAACCCTGGAAAAGAGATGACGCACCCCGTCCCCGCAGGGGCGCACCAGGGTGGTCTTCTCTTTGCCCGATTTTTGATTTCCCCGCCGGTTCTTCATACACTACATGCCTTGGTTGTGCGTCGGAATCGCCGGGCGTGGCAACCCTGTCGGCTGAGGACGGAGGTCTGTCTGGCTTCCCGAGGGTAATGGGGGTTACCTTTTCAAGCGGATGCAGCGTTATACGATGGCCCGCCGCCAGCGGCGGACTTACATTGTGCCGGAGCATGTTCGATGATTGACGTGGACGGCCTTACAAAGTACTACGGCCCGATTGCCGCCATTGACGACGTGCGTTTCCACGTCGGCAAGGGCGAGATCATGGGCTTTCTCGGGCCCAACGGCGCCGGAAAGAGCACGACCATGCGCGTGCTGACGGGTTTTGCCCCGGCATCGCGGGGCACGGCCCGGGTGGACGGTTTCGAGGTGCATGAGGACCCCATCGAGGTGAAACGGCGCGTGGGCTATCTGCCTGAAAACGTGCCGCTTTACGAGGAAATGGTGGTGCGCGCGTTCCTGTCCTATGTGGCGGAGGTGAAAGGCATTGGCCGGTCCAAGCGCCGCGCCGAGGTGGACCGGGTGATGGCGCACTGCGGCCTGACGGCCATGGCGAACCGGATCATCGGCCATTTGTCCAAGGGTTACCGGCAGCGGGTCGGCCTTGCGCAGGCGCTGGTGGGCAATCCGCCTGTGCTGGTGCTGGATGAGCCGACGGTCGGCCTGGACCCGCGCCAGATCATTGAAATCCGCCACATGATCCGTGATCTGGGCCGGGAGCATACGGTGCTGCTGAGCACGCATATCCTGCCCGAGGTGAGCATGGTGTGCGACCGGGTGATCATCATCAACCAGGGCCGCATTGCCGCCGAGGACACCATGGAGAACCTCACGCGGGGGAGCCGGACGCTCGAAGAGGTCTTTATGGAGGTGATTGCCGGGGACCAGGTGCCTGTGGACGTTGACACGGCAGGACTTAGAACAGCCGGCGGGACGCCGGCGCTCCCAGTCGGAACCGTCGGCGGGACGCCGGCGCTCCCAGTCGGAGAGCCGGACGCATGAGAAACACCTGGGCCGTCTGCAAGCGTGAATTCCTGAGCTTCTTCACCACGCCCATCGGCTACGTGGTGGTGGGCGTGTTTGCCCTCATTTCGGGACTGGCCTTTGTGCTGTCCCTGCTGACCTACTCGAAGATGTCCATTGAGCCCGCCTCCTACGGGTACACCGCGGTGCCCAGTTTCGGCGAGACCTTCCTGAGCCCCTATCTCGTGTTCAACGGCATCCTGATCATGTTCCTGGCGCCGCTGATGACGATGCGGCTGCTGGCCGAGGAGCGGCACAAGGGCACGATCGAACTGCTGCTGACCTACCCGCTGCGCGACCGCGAGGTCATCTTCGGCAAATACCTGGCCGCGGTGGGGATGCTGCTGGTGATGATGTGCGTCATCGCGGTGCATCTGGGCGTGGTGAGCCGTTTTGCCCCGTTGGAGCCGGCGATGCTGGTGTTCGGCGTGCTGACGGTGGTGCTCATGGGGATGGCCTTTCTCTCGATGGGCCTGTTCGTGTCGGCGGTGACGCGCAGCCAGATCACGTCGGGCACGCTCACTTTCGGCGTGAGCCTGGTGATGTACGTGGTGGGCAACATCGGCGAGAAGCTGCCCTCCGCGAACCCCACCCCCGAGGCGTGGCCCGAGATCGCGCGCAACGCTCTGGGCGCGGCCTATGCGCTGTTTCGGGGCCTGGTGATGGAACTGCCGCTGGACAAGCACGCCAAGGACATGGCCCTGGGCATCGTTGCGCCCAAGGATGTCGGCTACTATCTGCTCTTTACCGCGTTCTTCCTGTTTCTGACGTTCCGCGCGCTGGAAAGCCGCCATTGGAGGGGCCGGTCATGAAGGCTTGGCGGCGCTGGACGGGACTGGGCGCGCTGCTGTTTCTGGCGGCGGCCTTCAACATTCTGTTTTGGACGGAGGACTTCTTTGTCCTGCCCGTGATGGCCCCCTTTGCGGGCGGGCTGGCGCTGGGCGTGGCGTGGCTGGCGGGCGTGCTCCTGTCCGTCGCCCGGCCGGGCGCGCTGGAGGGGCGCACGGTCGGCGGGCTCAATGCGGTGGTGTCGTCCGTGGTGTTCCTCGGCATCTGCGTGGTGCTTTACATGTTCCTTCAGTCCTGGAAGGTGTCCTGGGACCTCACCCAGGAGGGCCGGCGTGAACTGTCCCCCATGACGCAGCAGGTGCTGCGCAACATCAACGCGCCGGTGGAGGTGACGTGCTTCTTCCTGCGCGTGGACGACGAACTGGTGGTGATTGCCCGCGAGAAGACGCGGCGTTTCTTGGAGCAGTGCCAACAGCACACCGACCAGATCAAGATTGAGGAGCTGGACCCGACGGTGGACCGGGCGCGGCTGGAGGCGATGAACATCACCCACGCCTCGGTGCAGGGCACGGTTGTCGTCAAGTCGGGCGGGAGGCAGCGGGTGATCCTGCTCAGCGGCGGCAGCCCCCGGCTGGAGGAGCGCGAGTTCACCAACGCGCTTATCAACGTGCTGCGCGACGCGCAGCCCAAGGTCTATTTCCTGACCGGGCACAAAGAGCGGGACGTGCAGGACGACAAGGGCGAGGACGGCGCGGCGATGTTTGCCAAACTGCTGGCCGGCGAGTCCTACCAGGTGGACCGGCTGGCCATCAAGCTGTCCGACCCGCAGGTGCCTGCCGACTGCGACGTGCTGGTGATAGACAACCTGAAGTCAGACCTGCATCCGCTCGAAATGGAGGCGGTGGACAAGTTCATCTCCGCGGGCGGGCGGCTGCTGGTGCTGCTGGACCCGTGGCGCAGCGTTACCCCCGGCTACGGCGGCGGGGAACAGTTGCGGCCCTGGCTGGAGCGCCGTTTCGGCGTCAAGGTGGGCAGCGACATCGTCATCACCGACAAGTCCGACAACATCTGGCAGCTTGAGCTGACAAACGACGCGAAAGCCTTTGAGAACACCGAACAGGGGTTCATGCAGTTCCACGGATGCTTCAGCGCCGAGCATCCGATCACCCGGAATTTCGACCAGACCGTGCTGCTCAAGGCGGTGCGCAGCGTTGACTTCGCGCAGAAACTGCCCGAAGGCGTTGCCGGCACGAGTCTGCTGCGGAGCGTGCCCGATTTCTGGGCCGAGACCGACACGGAGAAACTGCTGACCACCGGCAAGGCGCGGCTCAACGAGGGTGAGCGCAGGGGGCCGATTCCGGTGGCCGTTGCCGTCACCCAGAAGGTGCCCGTCATCGGCAGCCCCAAGGGGCGCAGCGACACCCGTGTGGTCGTGGTGGGCGATTCCGACTTCACCTCGAACACGCAGGTGGTGGTGCCGGGCAACCTTAATTTCGTGCTCAACGTGTTCGCCTGGATGAACGAAAGCGAGGACCTCATCGCCATCCGCCCGACCGGCCAGGAGGCGGTGCCGCTCGTGCTCACCGGCGGGCAGCGGCGCACGGCGGCGTGGGTCGGCGTGATGCTGACGCTGCAAGCGGTGGCGGCCTGCGGCGCGGTGGTCTTCCTGTTGCGGAGAAAACATCAATGAAGCCGCGCTCCACGCTGGCGCTTGCGGTTGTGCTTGCGGCGCTGTGCGCCGCCTATTGGGGCGTGCAGCACCTGGGCACGCGCCGCGCAACGCAGGCGCAGCAAAGCAAGAAACTCTTTCAGTTTGCGCCGGAGGCGCTGCGGGGCCTGACCATTCACCCGGTGAACGGCGCGCCCGTGACGGCCGAACGGGATGCCGGGGGGCCGTGGCGCATCACGGCGCCCAATCCCACCATCCGCCCGCTGCAAACCCTCTGGAACCGCGTGGCGGAGAAGTTTGCAGGACTGAACAGCGAACGGGTCGTGGCCGAAGCGCCGGACGACCTTAAGCAATACGGGCTGGATGTGCCCCAACTGTCCGTCGAGGCGCGGGTGGACGGCGCGGACCCGGTGAAGATCTTCGTGGGTGATGTCGAGCCGACCCAGCGCTACCGCTACGCGCGCCTGGGGAACGGTCCCCTTTTCCTGCTCAACACCGATGCGTTCTTCGAACTGAACCGCTCCCTGGACGACCTGCGGCACCGGTTTCTGGTGGACGACCGGGATGCGAACATCAACGAGGTGCAGTTTGCCTGGATTTGGACCGGTGACCTGCCCAGCGACCGGCCCGTGCCCCAGGCACCGCCCGAGGTGGGGCAGGAGTCGGTCGTGATTCGCGTCGTGCGCGATGATCCCAAGTCGCAGATCGGAAGAGCGTCGTGTAGGGAAAGAGTGTAGATCTCGGTGGTCGCC